>CANNLR010000047.1 GCA_947505635.1 Chlamydiota bacterium | reverse complement strand
TCTCTTGCCTAGAGACTTGAGCCCAAGTTTTTTCTAAAGAAGAAGGAGCTATCTGAGCAAGAAGAACTCTCCAAAGATTTTTCGATAAAGAAAAAAGAGGGGTAAGAAGCACTTTTTTTTCAAAAGCAACTTTCTTATGCTCATATAAGGCCTCCTTCACTCCTAAATGGGTTCCAATCCCTGTCCAGTTCACAAATAGCCTTGCTAAGTATCCCACTTCAAAAAACCACCTTGCAGCAAAGGCTGAAAGCTTTAATATTACAGGCCCACTTAATCCAAAATGGGTAATTAACATCGGCCCTTGAAGTGTAAAAGAAGTCCCTTCAAGAGAAACCCTTGCCATTGGAACAACAGAACCACTTAATTCCTTTATCCAATCTTCTTTTAACTCTAACGTAAATAAAGAAGGAATAGGCTTAACCATTTGATGGCCTAAATCTTCTAAAATAGGATAAGAGCGAGTGAGTCCTCCTGTAGTAAAAAGCACTTTCTTCGTTTGTATAACACTCTCATCTTTTAAAATAACATTCCATCCGCCTTCACAAGGAGCTAACTTAACCACATCTTTTTCTAAACTAAGTACAACTCCAGATTTTTCCAACACGGTTAAAAGGCAATTTATAATTGTCTGCGAGATATTAGTTTTAGGAAAACACCTGCCATCTGCTTCTACTTTTACATCAACGCCCCGCTCTTGCAACCAGTCTATCATATCTTTAGGCTGAAACCGATGAAAAGCACTTTGCAAAAAGTCCTTTCCTCTTGGGTAATTTTGCACCAGCATGGAAACATCAAAACAGTGATGCGTAACATTACAGCGCCCTCCCCCTGAAATCTTCACTTTTGCCAGGGGTTGCCTTGTTTTTTCTAATAAAGTAATTTTTCTTTTAGAATCAAGTTCTCCTAATACAGCTCCAGCAAAGCAGCCCGCAGCTCCCCCACCGATAATAACAATATCTTGCATGACTCCACCCTATATTTTTAGATTTTTACAAGAATACACGAAAAAAAGGTTCAAGGGAAGAATGGAAAAAGACTTAAGTATATAAAAAAAATCGAGCAGGCCCTGAACCTGCTCGATACTGAGACACAAAAAGCTTAAGTTTATTACTTAAACTTCCAAAACAAGCTTATTTAGAAGCAGTTGCTTTTTTAGCTGGTCTTCTAGCAGCAGTTTTCTTAACAGCAGCTTTTTTAACAGTAGCTTTTTTAGCAACAGTTTTACGAACTGTTTTTTTAGCAACAGTCTTACGAGCTGTTTTTTTAGCAACAGTCTTACGAACTGTTTTCTTAGCAACACTCTTACGAGCTGTTTTTTTAGAAGCTGTCTTCTTTGATGTAGCTTTCTTAATCATAATAAGTTCTCCTTAATGTTCAAAAGTAAAGGCGCTTAGTTAAATACTTCATCCTTTACAATTTTTAATATATATAAAAATAAATTTATTTAAAACATATTTTTTAAAAAAAATAATAAATAATTTGATTTTAAAACAAGAATACGTTCCACACATACGCTAGAAGCTGTTTTTTTTTATTTAAAAAAAACAAAAAAAAACCACAGACGTATTATTAATTAACATCTGTGGTTCTTATTTATATTGAATTTCTTTCAAAAAAATCCGTTAAACAACTGTTTTTGGATCGACAATTACGCAAAGTATTCTCTTGTTTTTCTTTTATTTTTTGCGCTAATGGATTTGATTTGACTGCTTTAATATGTAATTTTCTTAATCGTATAATCATTATTTTAATCTCCAATACCCAACATCGCATCGAAGCGTTTATTTTAAGGGGTAATTGCGACCATACAAAAATCAGACTATTTTTAAAATAAAAAAATTACTTTACTTCTATTTCTATTCGATCAATCTTATCGCTTTCTACTATATTTTTTATAATTTCAAAGCCTTCTACGACCTGACCAAATACCGTGTCTTCCCCATCTAAGAAAGGAATCTTATCTAACGTAATGTAAAACTGTGAGCCGTTAGAACGTCTATTCGGATTGCATTCATCTGGAATGCGGGGACACGCCAAAGATCCTAATTCATGTTTTAATCCAATTTCTGCTGGCAAAGTATATCCAGGATCTCCATCTCCCCTATTATTGGAAGAGCCGCTTTGAATGACAAAGTTTGCAATCACTCGATGAAAAGTAAGTCCATTGTAAAACTCGCCTTCCACAAGTTGTAAAAAGTTTGTAACAGTTATAGGAGCTTTTTCTGGATATAATGCGCAAACAAGTTTTCCCTTAGAAGTATGTATAATAGCTGAATAAGACTTATCTTTTTCAAAAACACAACTAGACGATGGCTCTACAAATGGTTCTGATGTCAAATCTCCGCACAAAGGATGTAAAGAAAAACATACTCCAGCAAAAAAAGCACCTATTCGAAATATTGCACTTACCATTTTTCCCATCCTTATCTATGATAGGAAAATGTATCAGGAATAGAAAATTGAGTCTATAAAAACAAAAAAGAAGGACTCGGGATTATCCCCGAGTCCTAAGAAACAACTAAGAACAACCGCATCCACCATGTGGGTTTTTACGATCATTATAATTGCCCTTATCTGAGGGCTTATGAGCCCCCGTCTTACATTCTGTCGACTTAGATGGACTAACACACCCATGAGGTTTTATAGCAGGTCCTTCTTTATGATGAGCGTGTAAATCAAGCGGCTTGCTAAAGTCTTTTTTAGGAGCTTGTATTGGTTTATTATGTGGATTCTTCATAATTTGTCCTTTGGTTAATTAGACGATAAAATCAAATCGCATATCACCTAATAAGCTTAATATACATAATAATTAGTTTAAAAAGAAGGTGATTAATCGTTTAAAAAAAACTAATAAACGCAACTATATCAACGCCAAAAACATATAAATTAAAATTATTCTTTAAATTCCCTAAAAAATGTTTTAACGCTAACAGCATGGATATTAAAGCCGTCGGCGTCGACCCCCAACAAGGAATTGACGACCTTGAACTGGCTCCTGACAGCGCGTATAAGTCGATGCTCTATTGCAACCCACAACCATATGAATTTGACCTATTCTTTTCCCAGGGAATGCCGCATAAGGCTTATTTAACTCTTGATAGATGTTTTTTGGGAAAAAAGTCTCTTAGGACCTCCTTCATAAGGAGTAGTGCTCACTACTGCATTCCTTCTTTTATCTGAAAGGCAAAAGTTTCCAAGATTAGAGTATATATAATAATTATCTAGAACTGAAATAAGGAGAAATCTATATCTGTTTTACATTTTCCATCAGAAAACAAAATTGCGAGCTATCTTGAAGCTCATCCATTAATTAATAAGATTGGTCTTCAAAAGGATGTTATGAGTACGATGCGTAATCTAAATAAAAAAATAACATTTACACTGACGAGTCAATTAACACTTTAGGGCTTAAAAACAATGTCTTCTCTACTATTTTGAGCACTGCAAAGAATTGCTTATATAGAATTATGCAAAAGACCTGTAATTGATATCTTTTTCAAGCCAAGAATCAGCCTGAAAAGAGAATGTGATCGTTAAAAGAAAGACCCAGGCCAAAGCCTGGGTTCTAAGATAAGATTACGAACAACCGCATCCACCACGAGGGTTTTTACGATCATTGTAATTTTCCTTATCAGAGCAGGGTTTGTTAATCTCTTTTTGAGGAACTATAATTGGAGTTTGTTGTATTGGTAATTTATTTTGTGGTTTTTTTCTATGTTCTTTCATGAAAACTCTCCTTGGTTTTTAAATTAGGTAATAAGCTTTTATAGTTGCTGACCTAATAACCTTAACTTACAATATAACTAATATTAAAAAAACTTAAATTACGCATAAATAAAACACATTTCACACAACCATCTAAAAAACAAAACAATGCATTCGGTATATTTTTACATTTTTTATTAGAACAACAGAAAAGCCTTTAAATTAAATAAAATTTTGTTAATTTGAGGAAAATATAGCATTTACATGCAAAACAGGAATTTTTATGAGAAAATCATTCAGTTTGTTATTTTTATTATTATCCTCCCTTTCTTTTACACCAAACCAAGCCTCTTCTCAGGAAAAAGAAATGTGCCAAGAAAAGCCCTCTTTACAACTCTACTACCTGCCTTGGTGCCCTTATAGTCAAAAAGTAATCACCTACCTAAAAGAAATCCACAAAACCGTCCCCTTAGAAAGTCTGCAAAGAAATCCAACAGCAAAAGCTGAACTACAAAAGATAGGGGGAAAAACACAAGTACCCTGCTTAATTATAAACGGTTATCCACTTTACGAATCAGATGCCATCATTAAATGGCTTTCTGAAAATAAACAATGCCTCGATCCTGCTTAAAATTTGTTTCTTTCTTAAACGAAAGATCGTTATGATACAAGAATATGAGACAACCCCTATCAGAAAAACTTAGACCTCTCCAGTTAGAAGACTTTTTTGGGCAAACTCATGTTTTAGAAAAGACAGCCCTCCTCCCTTCTTTACTTCGAGGAAAAAAACCTCTATCTATCCTTCTTTGGGGACCTCCTGGATGCGGAAAAACCACCCTAGCTAAAATCTATATACGTTCTTTTGTTGCCCAAACTCTTTATTTTCATCCAGCATCTCATGGACTTGCAGATCTAAAAAAGTGGGTTCAAGATATTCAAAACAACCCCCTTTTTCAACACACAAACATCTTATTTATTGATGAAATTCATCGTTTAAATAAAGCTCAACAAGATGCTTTACTTCCCTTTATGGAAGATGGAACATTTTCTCTTGTGGGAGCTACAACAGAAAATCCTTCTTTTGCCCTTACCAATGCACTCCTTTCTCGATTAAGAGTCATCCCATTAAATCCCTTAGAAGAAACAGATTTAGCAAAAATCCTTGATAGAGCTTTAGGAAAAACAAAAATAGAAAACTTAACAGAAGAGAGTAAAAAGTGGCTTATTCAAGAGGCTAAAGGAGATGCAAGGCATCTTCTTAACTCTATAGAAAATCTTCTTTCCGCTGAAAACCCTCTAACTTTTTCTCAAGTAACCTCTCTAACGACAGCTAAACAACATTTATATGATAAATCAGGAGAGGAGCATTTTAATTACATCTCAGCTCTTCACAAGTCGGTTAGAGGCTCTGATCCTGATGCAGCTCTTTACTGGCTCTGCCGCATGCTGCAAGGGGGCGAAGACCCTAATTATATAGCAAGAAGACTTGTCCGTATGGCAGTAGAAGATATAGGACTTGCAGATCCAGAAGCCCATAAAGTAGCCCTCAATGGATGGCAGATTCATGAACGGCTAGGATCTCCAGAAGGAGACCTAGCTCTTGCTGAAGTCGTTATTTTTCTAGCTCTTTCTCCTAAGAGCAACAAAGCCTACAAAGCCTTTAATCAAGCTAAACAGCTAGCTGCAAATTCTTCTACGATGCCCCCTCCTCCCTCCATCATCAATGCCACTACCCCATTTATGAAATCTATAGGATATGGAAAAGACTATCTTTATGATCCTGATACCAAAGACGGTTTTTCTGGGCAAAACTATTTCCCTAAAGAGATGGCAAGACCTTCTTTCTATGAGCCTAAAGAAATTGGGTTTGAAAGAGAGTTAAAAAAACGGAAAGACTTCTTCATTCAAAAAAGAAAAGAAATCGAAGAGTCTTCGTGAAAAAAAAGGGTGATTTGCCATTTCCCGCGCTGTAACAAACCTTTGATAAAAAGGTCTCGACTCCAGAAGAGCCCTAGATACCGTGAGAACCTTGCGCTCTAACAAAAGAACACAAGAAGCAAACCACCAACTAACTTAAATATACTAATTACATAATTAATAATCAAATAAATAATTTAATAATAAATAGATTTTGCTGGCTATACGATTATTAGCGGCGAAAGTATGGCAAAAAACACTAGTTATCGCCGCCAATAACAACCTTTCACTCACCTTTTCTCTATAACTCACTAAAAAATAATTAAATTATCTCAGTTAATTGTGATTTAATTCATGAAAAAAAATCGGCATCTGTTATAAGTAGAAATATGGCTAAAAAATACGATGAAAGCACAGTTTTGTCTCTAGATGCGCTAGCACATATCAGGCTGCGCTCTGGAATGTACATCGGACGTCTAGGAGATGGTTCTCATCCCGATGATGGGATCTATGTAATGCTAAAAGAAGTGATCGACAACGCAGTTGACGAATTCATTATGGGGCATGGAAAAAAGATCTTCATCGAGTTAAATGAGAAGACATCAACAGTTTCTGTACGAGACTTTGGCCGAGGAATCCCCTTAGGAAAAGTTATTGATTGTGTAAGCAAAATCAACACGGGAGCTAAATACAACGATGACGTCTTTCAATTTTCTGTTGGATTAAATGGTGTTGGAACAAAAGCTGTAAATGCTCTTTCTACTTCTTTTATTGTAAAAAGCATTCGTGAGGGCGAGTTTGTTGAAGCTGCCTTTTCTCAAGGCTTACTTCAAAACAATAAGAAGGGAAAAACTAAAGAATCCGATGGGACATGGATCCAGTTCATTCCTGATTCTGAAATTTTCAAAAAATTCTCTTTTCAAAAAGAAATGATCCTTAAGCGTCTTTGGCATTACGCTTATCTCAACATAGGCCTGACTCTTATTTTTAATGGGGAAGAAATTTATTCAGAAAATGGTCTTCTAGACCTTTTAAATGAAGAAGTTAAAGAAGATCGCCTTTATGAACCTCTCCATTTTAGAGGGAAAAGTCTAGAATTTGCCTTCCTCCACTCCTCAAGTTACGGAGAAACCTACTTCTCCTTTGTTAACGGTCAATACACACAAGACGGAGGAACTCACCTTTCTGCCTTTAGAGAAGGCATTCTTAAAGGGATTAATGAATATACCAAGAAAACCTTCCAAGGAATCGACGCCCGAGAAGGAATCGTTGGAACTATTCTTGTTAAAGTGAAAGACCCTATATTTGAATCTCAAACAAAAAATAAGCTATCCAATAACGAAATCCGTGCTGGTATTGTTCAAGATGTGAAAGATGCCGTTAGAGATCTCCTTTATAAGAATGAAGACATTGGGAAAAAAATTGTTGATAGGATTCTTTTTAACGAAAAATTAAGAAAAGAATTAGCCTCCGTCAAAAAAGAAGCTAAAGAAAAACAAAAGAAGATCTCTTTTAAAATTCCTAAATTACGAGATTCGAAATTTCACTTTGGAGATGGAAGTAAGGAAGGAGACAACTCTGTAATTTTCCTTACAGAAGGAGAATCTGCTTCAGCATCTATCGTTATGACAAGAAATCCCCTTACGCAAGCGGTCTTTTCTTTGAGAGGAAAACCTCTTAACGTATATGGCATGAAGTTAGATCAACTTTATAAAAACGAAGAAATGTATAATTTGATGTCTGCGCTCAACATCGAAGAGGAGTTGAGCAATCTTCGCTATAATAAGGTGATTCTTGCTACAGATGCAGATGTTGATGGCATGCATATACGCAATCTATTAATTACCTTCTTTTTAACCTACTTTGAAGGGCTTGTTTTAAACGGGCATCTCTACATTCTTGAAACGCCTTTATTTAAAGTAAGAAATAAAGAGAAAACCCTTTATTGTTATTCTGAGGAAGAAAAAAACAAAGCTGCCGACGAACTTAAAAAAGGGCTTGAAATCACAAGATTTAAAGGCCTTGGAGAAATCTCTCCTGATGAGTTTGAGCAATTCATAGCAAAAGACATTCGCCTACTACCCGTGATCATTCAAAACCTTTCCGACATCAAACCAACTCTTGAATTCTATATGGGAAAAAATACACCCGCAAGAAAGGCCTTTATCATAGAAAACCTTAAGAGCAAAGATGGATGATCTAAAACAACAAATGAAGGATCACTTCCTTGAGTATGCCTCCTACGTTATTCTCGACCGCGCCATTCCAAATGTAGTGGATGGGCTAAAGCCTGTACAAAGACGAATCCTTGAAATTTTATGGAGACAACATGATGACAAGCTCCATAAGGTAGCCAATATCGTCGGTCAAACGATGCAATTACATCCCCATGGCGATTCCCCCATCTATGAAGCACTTGTTACACTCGCTAACAAAGGGTACGTATTAGATAGACAAGGGAACTTTGGAAACATCTATACTGGAGATCCTTCAGCCGCTGCTCGTTATATTGAAACAAGACTTTCCCCTCTTGCTAGAGAAACACTTTTCAATCCTGAGATCACAGAAAAGATCCCCTCTTACGATGGTAGAAATCAAGAACCCGTAGTACTTCCTGCAAAAATACCCCTTCTTCTCATGCAAGGAGCTGATGGAATCGCTGTTGGAATGGCAACCCATATCCTTCCTCACAATTTCACAGAGCTTCTTGAAGCTGAAATTGCGTGCCTCGAAAAAAAGCCCTTTAAAATTTTCCCTGATTTTCCAACTGGAGGAATCATGGATAAGAGCTCTTATGATAGAGGACGTGGAAAGGTTAAGCTTCGAGCTAAAATTGAAATTACCGATCCTAAGACACTCGTTATTCGAGAAATTTGTTACGGAACGACAACAGAAAGCCTCATTAGATCTATTGATGAGGCAGCCAAAAAAGGCAAAATAAGAATTGAAGCGATCAACGACTACACAGCAAAAAATGTTGAGATCGAGATTAAGTTACCTCGAGGACAATACGCAGAAGATATTTTAAATGCGCTTTATGGATTTACAGAGTGTGAAGTCTCTTTGAATTCTCAAGTCATTTTAATCAAAGAAAATCTGCCTTGGGAAACAGATGTCCACGAAATCCTTGCCTATAACGCTATTAAGCTCATGGAGTTTCTCAAGCTAGAGCTTGAACTTGAACGAGACAAACTGCTAGAAAAGATTTTTTACAAGTCTCTTGAAAGAGTTTTTATTGAAAATCGCCTCTACAAAAAAATAGAAACATTAAAAACGCTAGAAGCCATTCACACAGCACTAGAAGAATCCCTTAAACCTTATAGAAAGAAACTACTTCGTGAGCCTACTCACGATGACAGAGAAAAACTTCTTCAAATTCCTATAAGACGTATCTCTCAATTTGATATCGATAAAAGTAAAGAAGAAGTCTTCCTTCTTGAAGAAGCTCTCCAAAAAGTAGAAAAAAATCTCAAAAATGTTAAAAAATATGCAATCGACTATCTTAAAAACCTTATCGTAAAATTTGGAAAAGACTATCCACGCAAAACCCGCATCAAAACAATTGAAGAGATCGATCGTCGCACAATTGAGACAAAAGAGCTCAAAGTAGGCTTTGATCTTGAGACTGGTTTTGTTGGAACTAAAATTTCAGGACCTACTCGAATTGATTGTACCAATTTTGACAAATTGCTCGTTCTTTACAAAAATGGGGAATATAAGGTTACTAATATCCCAGAAAAACAATACTTTGACGGAGCTATTTGGGTCGGAATTGCCGACAAGAAAACCATCTTAAACGTTATTTATAAAAACAAAGAAACTCAGCAACCTTGGGCTAAGCGATTTATTGTTGATAAATTTATCCTCGATAAACTCTACCAATATTTAGAAGAAGGAATGGAACTTCAGCACATCTCAACAGATCCTGAAGCTAATATAGAACTTTCCCTAGCGCCTAAGGCTAAAGAAAAAGCAAAAAAACAGTCTTTTGCTTTTAAAAAGCTCCCCGTTACAGGAATTAAAACTAAAGGAACCCGGATAGCTACGCAAAAGGTCAAAAAAGTCACTTCCACCTAAAGAAATCTATAGAGCAACAAGACTATTGCAGCCTCAGACATACTCATCACCATCATCTGCTTTTACAAAGTCGATATTCTTCTCAACACAAGTTTTCCTATGTAGATATTTATTTATTAACGATTCAAACTGTACAATAGCATATAAAATCAGTTATTTCCTTTATTTTACGTAAATGATATAATTTGAAAAAATAAGACAAGAGGCCTGTATGAAAAATCTTCCTATTGGGATCAGCGAGTTTCCTGAACTTCGAAAAACAAATTGTGTTTATGTCGATAAAACAAAGTACGTTTATTCTCTGTTGAAGAATAATCGCAGGACATTTCTTTCTCGGCCTCGTAGATTTGGCAAATCCTTATTGGTTTCTACCTTAGAATCCGCCCTGCAAGGCAAAAAAGAACTATTTGAAGACCTCTGGATAACAACTAGTGATTATTCTTGGGAGCCTTCTGGAATTATTAGGCTAGATTTTTCTGAATTAAGCATTAAAAGTGCAGATAATTTTACAAATAATTTAATTTACGTATTGAAAAGTATTGGAAAATTGGAAAACCTCATTTTAGAAGAGAGCTCTGATCTAAATATTGTGTTTATGGATTTAATTTCAGCTCTTTATACAAAATATAAATCTGTAGCCATCCTCATTGATGAATATGATCACCCTATTTTACACACGCTTCATCACCCAGATCTTGCTATCGAGATCCGAAATATCATGAAAAGTTTTTCTTGTGTCATTAAAGCCCAATCAAAACTTGTAAAATTCGTCTTTGTCACAGGAGTAAGTGCCTTCAGCAAATCGGGGCTTTCTTCTGGGTTAAATAATTTAGATAATTTGACAATGAATGAAAAGTTCTTTGATCTCTGCGGATATATAGATGAAGAAGTTGACCTCTACTTTAAAGAGCATATAGAAAACTTTGCAAAAGTTAGACAAATCTCCTACAAAGAAGTCAGAGAACAACTTAAAATTTGGTATAACGGCTACTCTTTTAAAGAAAATACCCCTACAATTTATAGTCCTTTTTCCCTTACCTGCGCTTTAAATGTTAATGAACTTAAAAACTTCTGGTTTGAGTCAGCAACCCCCCAAGTTTTATTAGATGAGCTAAAAAAACAGGAAAGACAACAAGAAAGTAAACTTCTAGAGCTAGACCGACTGGAAGGAACGGGCGATTTACTGCAGACATTTGAAATCGAAAGCCTCCCCCTTCCTTCTTTACTCTTTCAAATGGGATATCTTACTATAGCATCCTATGATCCACTAACGAGAAACTATCAGTTAAAATATCCAAATTTGGAAGTAAAAGCTTCCTTCATGAGGCACATTACAGCTCTTTTAACACAAAAAGAAACAGCCTTCATTAACCCTTTAATCGGCCAAATTTACGGTTTTTTGGTAAAAGAACAAATAGAAGAAATGGTTGCTGTCTTAACAAACATTTTAAGTGGTATTCCCTATCCCCTACACATCAAAGACGAAAAGTTTTATCATGC
>CANNLR010000046.1 GCA_947505635.1 Chlamydiota bacterium | reverse complement strand
TTCTATGGTTAGGAAATATTCTTAGAGCGTCCATTAGAAGATTCGAACTTGCGACCAATGGATTAACAGTCCAGCGTGAGTCATTAGTTTACGACAGGTTGCGATTCATAGCAATAAGAGAATTAGTGGGTTAAAAAGATTGTCGTTGTTTGGAGTTGTTGCTGGTTTTGGTTGCTTTTTGCAAGCGAGTGCACCATCAGTGCACCATATCAACTGTAGATAAAAAGACTTCGGTTACCAGATATACCTACCTTCTTCCGAGAGTTTCTAACCATGTCATTAAAATTTAAATTCGATTTAAATTCGATCTTGAAATAATGTATCTGATAAGATACACTTAGGTTATATGGAAATAGAGATTGAATTTTACAGAACCATTTCTGGCCGAAACCCTTTTGATGATTGGTTTGAAAGTATTCGCGAAATGCACACGCGTTCCAAGATTCTTACTCGACTTGATCGTCTTAGATTTGGAAATTTCGGAGATTGCAAATCTATTGGCGATGGTATAGCAGAACTTCGGATTCATTATGGACCGGGGATAAGGGTCTACTATACTAAAATAGGCAATAAGGTGATTTTACTTCTTTGCGGAGGAGACAAAGGTTCGCAAGATAAAGATATTAGCAAGGCAAAGGAGTATTTAAAAGAATATCAATCTAGGGAGGAAAAACATGGCAAAAAATAAAAATTATCAAGAATGGCTTCTTGAGAAGCTCAAAGATCATGATGAGGCTGTTTCTTATCTCAATGCGGCCTTAGAAGAAAGTCTCAAAGGGGATGAAGAATCTCAACATCTTTTCTTAGTCGCTCTCAGAAATGTTGCAGAAGCTCAAGGCGGGGTGGGTGCTTTAGCTAAAAAAGCTCATGTTGGGCGTGAAAGTCTTTACAAAACTCTTTCCGGAACGGGAAATCCTAAATGGCATACTTTAGTGTCTCTATGTGTGGCTATGGGATTAAATTTAAGGCTAACTTAATCATTTCGATTTAACTTTAAAGAGGGGATTGGGATTGATTTTCAGATAAAGCATTAAGAATGAATTTACACAACTTTTGATAGCGACCAAAGCGTATCATATCACGAGGAGAAATGTCCCCAAGCATAGGATTAGGTGTTTTAAACCAGAGAGCTGTTTTCTCGACATCTCCTCCAAAGAACTGAGCTACCAAATTAAGAAGAGTTGCCCATTCTCGAAGCCTGTCCTTAAGGATTTGAGGCATTCTCTCATCGTAATGGACAGAGTTAGGAGGCACTCCTGTTGCTTTAGCCACATCATCTTTTTTAAAATCGACAAAGTCAATTACCTTAGAGGGTTTTGCTTCGCCTTTATTAAATAATGAGAGGTAATCTTTTTGAGGTATATTTGAAAAAATATTGTAATTTAGTGCGCTCATAAAATTATTCTCCTGTTCCTTGCAAGCCGTGCTTTTTCCTTAAGTTTGCCACACTTCTTCCACAGAAAAATTATAGTGTTTTTGGTATAATTTTTAACGAGTAAGATTAATGGATCGGAAAGAACTTTTTTGGGTTGCGTCGAGTCAGAAAGATTTATCTAAATTTCCAAAAAAGGAAAAGGATGAGGCTCTTTTCGGTTTAGGATTAGCTCAAGAAGGGGAGACATATCACCGTTTCAAGCCTTTGCAGGGCTTTTCCGGTGCATCAGTAATAGAACTTAAATTCAACGCCCGTGAAGGGACTTTTCGAGTTGTGTACACGGTAAAATTTAAGGGAGTAATTTATGTCTTGCATGCCTTTCAAAAAAAAGTCTAAAACAGGGATTAAGACAGATAAACAAGATATTGAGCTCATTCATGAGCGTCTTAAACAAGCAGAGCAGCATTACAAGGAATGGTCAAAAGCATGACTAAGGATATTAAAAAAAGCTCCGGAAATTTATACAAAGATCTTGGTTATAAGAATCCTGAAGAAATGGAAGCTCGTGCCTTCTTAGCTCGGGAAATTTATAAGATCATTAAAAAGAAAGATCTGACTCAAACAGAAGCTGCTGAACTTCTTGAAATTCCGCAATCTACTGTTTCAAGATTAATGAAAGGTGGGGTAGGTGGGTTTTCTACCGATAGACTTTTACGCTTTCTAAAACGTCTTGGTGTTGATGTTGACATCAACATTAAAACTTCTAGAAGAAGACGTGGAGAAGGGAGACTATCAGTATCGTCCTCTTCATCACGACAAACTGTTCCAATGGCAGCTAAAGGTTAGGATAAATTAAACATCCATTAGGCTCTCGGATTTTTTTGCTAATTTATTGGGGGAAGCCGGAGTAGCAATAGTTACCATACTAGTCCCGAAATAGAATTTTTTGAAATAGGTCCAAAAACGCGACTATCGTCATGCCTAGCGGGAAGATTATCTGAGAGCACAAAGACATGATCTTTGGGGATTTGAAGGGGAGTATTAATGGCATAAGTTCCATAGTCCCAGCCAGACCAATTTCTATGAACATTTTTTTCTTGAAGAATCACCCCATTCACAATGACGCTACCCTCAGTAATTTGAATCGTATCACCCGCTAGAGCCACGATACGAGATATCCATGTCTTTTCTTCATGCTCAAATATAATGATATCACCGGTTTGATATTGCCTCAGATAGGAAGAGATTCGATTCACGAAGTAAGAACTTCCATCTTTGACAGCAGGTTCCATACAATCACCCGAAAGACGGTAGTGTTCGGCTAATGCGAACCGCATGACTATCAATATGATACCGGTAATAATTGCGATTTTGTACCTAGTCTTCATTTTTCTCTCCTATTCACTTATTGTCGATTTTGAAATGTTCTGCATATTTTAATGGTTGCCCGGTTTCCCAGGGACAATAACTGTTGCAAAAATCAACACGATCTCCAAGCGAAGGGTGATGACTGCGCCAGATTTTGTAAATGACTCCCGGACGGGGATTGGCCAAGTGTCCGGATACTGCACTAGCAAAGCCCTCTGCTGCAACTGTGTTATTTTGTGTAATCTCTATTCCAAAACGATCCGCTTCTATTTCCATGTAACGAGAAAGAGCGTTAAGGCATGGTGTCTGTAAGAAAAGAAAAAAATTAATCATTACAAGAAATAAAGGAACCGAGGCAACATCGTGTAGATGCTGAAATCTAAATATATGATGATATCGAGATAGTAAAAAACCGGATATTTTATAAATCAAGTAACAGATTGCAAAAGAAAGTATCGCATAATAGCCCATCCAGAGCCAGACATGGTTTAAAACATAATGGCCCATCTCATGACCCATGATAAAAAGAGCGCTTTCCGGATGCTTGTCATCGATAATTGTATCCCAAAGCACGATACGTTTTGTACTCCCAATACCGGTTACATAAGCATTTCCAAGAGTGGTATCTTTGCTCTTATCTACTTCAAGAAGTGTAACATCTCCCATTCCGGCTTTTGCAGCTAAATCTAGGATTTGTTTTTCAATTTGTTTGTTCTTCATAGGACCAAATGTATTAAAAAGTGGATCTATCCAAATGGGAAGAACAAACGTCAAAATAAATATTACACACATTATAGTAAGGCTACTATAGATCCACCATCGTTTTGGGCTTCTTTTCAATAGAAGATAGAAAATCCATAAAAAGGCCGCTCCGGTTAGGAGAATAACCATTGAAAAATTACCGAAATTTGCAACCCATCTTCCGATGGACTGTGTAGAAAGTCCATAGGCATGTTCTCTTAAATATCCGCTATAAAAGGCAAGAGGAAGAGATAGGATCTGATAAAAAGCTACAAAGCTTATGAGGTATATCAAAAGAGAAAAAAACCAATTTTTGCCATATCTTTTCGCAAATCTCCCTAACCTGCCAGACAACCCTGTAACAAGAAGTAGAAATGGAATGGCCATTATTTGGAGCCATTCTAAAATCCAAAGGATATTTCCGCTTTTATAATAGCTCATAGCCTTATCACTAACTTCAGGAACGGCTATCTGAGAAAATAGCTCGATAAAAAAATGAGTCATTGTGAAGTTTCCTCTGGAAGAATTTGTAGGTTTAACCAATATAGATAGAAGAGCCTTTTGCAAAAGTATAGACTCGAAAAATCAAACATAAAACATTGACCATAAAGACCTTGCAGTGGTAAGATTAGTTCGCTAAAACAAATTACCAAAAGGTCCTTATGAGTCAATTGAGCAGTACAATATCACATTTCTGGAACACAATACAAGCTTCTCTTTTTCCTTGGTTACAAGAAGAACTATTACCCCTCACAGAGAAACAAAGAAAATTGATCGCAATTTTAGAAATGATGCGTATCGAAGAATTTATTCCAGCCACTTATCGTTGGATGGGAAGACCTACGGCATCTCGTAAAGCTATAGCTAGAGCATTTATAGCAAAGTGTCTATATAACCTTCCTACAACAAGGGCCTTATATCAACACTTGGAAACAGACATAAATCTTCGCAGAATTTGTGGATGGGAACTTCGGCAGGAAATTCCTAGTGAATCGACTTTTTCAAGAGCATTTAAGGAATTTACAGAAGCTGAGCTTCCTCAAAAAGTCCATGAAGCACTGATAAAAGTGGCCTTTAAAGATGAAATTATCGGTCACATTTCCCGGGACTCAACTCCTGTGGAGGGGAGGGAGAAACCTACCTATAAAAAAAATCTGGAAAAGTCGACCAGTTCTGATGAAGTTAAATCTCTCCAAAAAAAGAAGAACGGTCGCGGACGCCCTAAAAAAGGAGAAAAAATGGAGGTTAAAGACCCCCACACGTATTCAAAAGCAAGCAAAAGGGCTGAGTTTAGAGGAAATGATCAAAGACTTACCCCTAAAGTGCGATAAAGGATCTAAAAAAAATAGCCAGGGATTTATAGAAACTTTGATCGGCTATAAACTGCACCTAGATAGTGCAGATAATGGGATCCCGATCTCAGCTATTATCTCATCTGCATCTTTACATGATTCTCAAGTTGCCATCCCACTAGCTGCTATGAGCGCTATAAGAGTAGTTAATTTGTATGATCTCATGGATTCTGCTTACGATGTAAAAGAAATCAAAGATTATTCAATTAACCTTAATCATGTACCAATTATAGACATAAATCCGCGTCGTGATGTGGAATTATCAAAAGATTTGAAAAGAGAAAATAAAGCTCGTCATACTTTAAGTTGGGAACCGGCAGAAGCTATACGATATAACCATCGCTCTACGGCTGAGAGAAGCAATGCTAGACTAAAAGATGAGTTTGGAGCGCGCAATGTTAGAGTAAGGGGGAGTGCAAAAGTTTTTTGCCACCTCATGATTGGTGTGTTGGTCTTATCCGCAGATCAACTTTTACGACTAGCTTCTTAAGAACTATAAAAGTGATTTTATCCTGAAGCGATTTAACGTCTTGATATACCCCTCTGCCCTAAAAAAACCATTTTTGGAAATATTTTATTTTAAACCGAGTTAAGCTTGGTATTCGAAACTTTAATTTCTATAAAAAATTCAATCACATTGCTTTTTTAAGAGTTTTGCAAAAGGCTCAGAGTTTTGGAATAGTCTTAGGTGGATTGGTAGCCGATCGACTCTCTGAAATTTTTACGTAGAGCTTCTTAAATGGCTTATTTGTATGTTACGGTTTATTTTTCTTAATTTTATACTTAATACATACCAAACGGTTATCAAAGCGGTATGTATAATAAAATGTGTTTTCATAGAGGTTGCTAGGGGTGACGGAAGAGAGACCAAAGTATATAGGTTGTAAAGCACGGTTAGAGGTGTGAAAATTAGAGACATAGTAAGAGCGATTGTGCCTGGCTTTCTATAAGCGCAAAGCCACAGTATGAAAAATGAGATAAAACTATAAAAAGCTGTTATTACTGCTTCTTTGATGATGATGAAGGGGATCTGTATGGTGGTTGTTCTAGAAATCACGGCAAAGAACGCCACAATACCCAATGGAATAAAGAGACCATATAAAAATGTCACTATAAACCATCTTTTACGAGTTTTAGCATCTTTTGGATGCATGTTGTTCATTGAAGATGATATAATGATAGTCTCGTAGAGATTAAAAGAACTCCGGGTGCAAGATTCGAACTTGCGACCAATGGATTAACAGTCCACTGCTCTACCGCTGAGCTAACCCGGAATGTAAAGTTCAAGATCTTAAAAGAAGTGGATATTATATGCAAAGTTTTTCCGACTTTTTTTGAGAAAATTTTAAATAAAAAAAATATTACTATTTTTGTTGATTTTTTTACTCAATATTTGGCATGTAAAAGATAGGGTCTAAAGTAGATCTTACACGTTCCATATAGTAAACCATAGAGGGTATCATGGCTAAAAAAGTAGCAAAGAAAAAAGCGACAGTTAAGAAAACAGCAAAGAAAAAAAGCGCTAGCAAAAAAGGCTAGTTTGATTCGTATAGATGCGAGGCAGCTCGCATCTATTTTCTTATTCGAAAAGGCCTTTAAAAGGGGAGAGTAGTTTGTCTAAAGTGCTTTCTGGTTGTTGCAACAACCCATCTACAGCATCTTTTAGGTTTTCTTTCAAAAAGACAGATTTCAGCATTTGACCTAAGACAGAATTCATAATCTGATTCATAGGTAAGCCTTCTTCTGTATTGATATTTGTTAAAACAATCTTGTCGATAACAGGGAGTTTTTTTACGGTACTTCCCTTGTTTTTATAGACGAGATCAACTTGAATATTTGTTAGGACTAGAGTTTTAATCAGGACTGTTTTTTTTGTTGAAGAGGAGGGCTTTTCTGTTGAAAGCGAATTCATAATAGTCGACCAATTGCTTTGTAAGTTCGTAGGAGAGGCAAACTCAAGGCCTAAATAGACTTGATCTAAGTTTATTTCATCGATCACAATGGCATCTTTTACATAGTTTGTTAAAGGAGCTTCAAAACAGATTTTTTCTGCAGAAAACGCTTTAGGTAGGATCCCTTTTGGGACGTTGGCTATTTCAAGATGATCTAGAAGTATCCTGCTAAAAGAGAGGTGAACATCTTCTATCTGTACAGCAACTTTTAAAGATTTAGAGAGCTTGTCTGAAAGAAGGTCAGGGAGCCTAGAGTATAGCAAAAAAGCAGCTAAGAGTATAGTAGCTGTTAAAGCCATCGTAACCCCTAGTAGGCGGATGCAAAAACCTTTCATACAAGAGCCTCATTGTTAATATAGATATATTAATTTTCAGCCTAAAGCTTTAAAGATAATTGTACAATATTTTTTTTAATCAATAGAAAGAAAAAAGCCATCTCAAAAAGAGATGGCTTTTGCTAGGGCTGATATTTAATAATCAGCTCCTTGCATCGAAGGGGTATTAGACCTGCTATCTACATCGTCTGTAATAATAGCTTCTGTTGTAAGAAGTAAAGCGGCAACAGAGGCAGAAAGCTCTATTGTTAATCTAGACACCTTAGCAGGGTCTACAATTCCAGCTTCTAACATATTGCAGAAGCAGTCATTTAAGGCGTCCCAACCTTCCATTGGAGCCATAGAGGAGACCTTCTGAACAATAATAGAGCCTTCTTTGCCTGCATTTTCTGCAATCTGGCGAAGAGGAGCTGTTAGAGCTTTCATAATGATCTCTACCCCTAATTTTTCATCTCCTTTTAAAGAAGAAGCTAAAATTTCAAGGCCAGGGATACATCTTAAGAAAGCAACGCCGCCACCTGGCAAAATTCCTTCTTCTACAGCAGCTTTTGTTGCATGTACAGCATCATCAACTCGATCTTTGATCTCTTTCATTTCAAGTTCAGTAGCAGCTCCGACACGGATAATTCCAACACCGCCAGCAAGTTTTGCTAGGCGCTCTTGAAGCTTTTCTTTGTCATAGTCAGAAGTGCTTTCCTCGATTTGTCTTTTAATCAAAGTGATTCTTTCGTTGATCGCTTGCTTTTCACCAGCGCCTTCAACAAGCGTTGTACTGTCTTTTCCAACGACAATCTTTTTAACCTTACCGAGCTGATCTGTTGTGACATGTTCTAGCTTAAGCCCAATTTCTTCGCTAATAAATTGGCCGCCAGTAATAACAGCTATGTCTTGTAAGATAGCTTTTCTTCTATCTCCAAAGCCAGGAGCTTTTACAGCACAAACTTTTAGTCCAGATCTTAAACGGTTAACAACAAGAGTTGCTAGAGCTTCTCCTTCGATGTCATCTGCTATAATTAAAAGAGGTTTTCCCATTTCAGCTACAACTTGTAAAAGAGGAAGAAATTCTTTCATGGCGCTGATTTTTTTATCGTAGATAAGTACAAGAGCATCTTCTAATACACATTCTTGAGCTTCTGCATTTGTCATAAAGTAAGAAGAGACATAGCCTCTATCAAAATTCATCCCTTCTACGATGTCTAGCACAGTCTCAAAGCCTTTAGCTTCTTCAACTGTGATGGTTCCATCCTTACCAACTCTTTCCATAGCTTTTGCGATGATTTCACCAATTTCAGCATCGCCATTAGCTGAGATAGTAGCTACTTGAGCAATCTCTTTACGATCTTGGATCGGCTTGCTGATGGATTTAATGTGAGCGGTGATGCTTTTAACAGCTTTTTCAATTCCCTTCTTGATTTCTGTTGGGCTAGCTCCAGCTGTTACGTTGCGAAGGCCTTCGGCATAGATAGCTTCAGCGAGGACAGTTGCTGTTGTAGTTCCATCACCTGCTTTATCTGCAGTTTTGTTAGCTACTTCTTTAACCATCTGTGCGCCCATATTCTCGTGCTTATCTTCAAGCTCGATTTCTTTAGCTACAGTGACTCCGTCTTTTGTGATTTGTGGGGAGCCGTAAGATTTATCAATAACGACATTTCGTCCTTTAGGACCTAGTGTAACTTTGACAGCTGCGGCTAGGGTCTTGACGCCTTGTAGAATCTTTTGTCTCGCATCTTCTTTGAATTTGATGTTTTTAGGTGCCATACGTACTGTTTCTCCTTAAAAATTAGTTCACAATCGCAACAATATCATCTGATTTGACAATGACAAATTTTTCGCCTTCTAATTCGATCTCTTGTCCAGAGTATTTATCCATTAAGATTCGATCTCCGGCTTGTACAGGAAAAGGTTGGATATTTCCGTCTTTATCTTGAATAGATCCAATTGCTATAACAACAGCAATTTCTTGTGTCTTTTTTGCGGAGTCAGGAAGGATAATGCCCCCCTTTAGTTTTTCTTCTTGCTTAAGCCTTTGAGCGAGCACTCTATTGCCTAAGGGTTTTAAAGTCATCTTCGTCATTTCTTGGGATGCCATAGGGTTCTCTCCTTGTGTTTAAAAAGATGTTTTTTCTGCTTATTTTAAGATTCGATTGTAGAGAAGAGAGGTCTTTTTTCGCAAGGAATTTAGCAAACAGAAGTCTCAACTGCTAAAGATTGATTTTTTTTGAAGAAGAGTTGACATAAGAGTCTAAGTTGCCTACCTTTTTATTTTAACAGAGAAAGGATGGATTCTATGGGCCAAAATAAAAAAGTACGGGAAAGAAAAGAGATTGAAGCAAAAGACTGTTGGAATGTAGAAGCCATGTATAAAGGATGGGCTGAGTGGGAAAAAGACTTTGCGACACTTCCTCAAGTAAAAGAAGGACTTAAATGGCCCTCTTTTTCTGAAAAAGAGGTAAATCTTGCGAATGCAATGAGCGTAAAAGAATTCCTAGATAAGCTTATGGCTGTAGATCTGAAGTTGAGCAATCTTTATACATATGCACATCTTAGACATGATGAAGACGTGGTTGAAGAAAAAGCTAAACAATCTTACATGGCAGCTATGTCGATGCTGTACGCCTTTAAAGAAGAAGTTTCTTGGGTAGAGCCAGCTCTTTTACAACTACCAGAAGATGTTCTTCAAGGATTTCTTTCTTCAGCCATACTCTTAGAGTACCGAATATATTTGAAGAAAATCATCCGATTAAAGCCATACACATTAAGTGCTAAAGAAGAAAAGCTGATGAGTCTTGCAGAGAAAGCTTTAGAAACTAGCCATCGTGCCTTTAGTTCTTTAAATAATGCAGATATTAAGTTTCCCTCTTGCAAAGATGGAAAAGGGGAGACTCACGAGCTAACCTTAGGAACTTATCAACTCTACATGAAAAGTTATGATCGTACTTTAAGAAAGGAAGCTTTCCTACAGTTACATCAAACTTTTTTTTCTTATGAAAACACACTATGCGACTTGATTCAGGGAGAAATGCAACAGCACGTGTTTCGTAAAAAAGCAAGAGGGTACGCCTCTTGTTTAGATGCTGCCTTATATCCAAATCAAGTGGATACTTCTGTATATAAGTCCCTACTGACTGGGGTAAGGAAGAACATTCCTTCTTTACATGCTTATATCAACCTACGAAAGAAGCTTTTAGGCTATGAAGATCTTCATGTCTATGACTTGGGAGTGCCTATTATCGAAGGGATGGATTTTTCTTTTTCCTATGAAGAGGCCGTGGATTTAATTTGTGAGTCTGTTGCTGTATTAGGGGCAGAGTATCAAGAGATTTTGCGAAAAGGGTTAACAGAGCAAAGATGGGTAGATCTTTATGAAAATGCTAGGAAAAGAAGCGGAGCTTATTCTAGTGGGTGCTATGGAAGTATGCCTTATATTTTGATGAATTATCACGGTACATTTCGGGATGTGATGACACTAACTCATGAAGCAGGTCATAGTATGCATAGTTACTTTAGCGCCAAGCATCAAAAATACCAGGACTATCAATATCCTATTTTTTTAGCAGAAGTGGCTTCCACTTTTCACGAAGAGTTGTTATTTCAGCATTTTGTACAAAAAGCAGAGTCGTTAGAGAAGAAGGCTTATTTAATTAACCAAAAAATTGATGATATTCGTAATACCTTGTTTAGGCAGACCCTGTTTGCAGAATTCGAACTTTCTTTACATGAGTGGGTAGAGCAAGATCAACCCCTGACCCCCGCTTTATTAAAGGACCATTATTATAAGCTAAGTAGCGAGTATTTTGGAGAAGGGATAAAGATGGATCCTGAAGTTGCTTACGAGTGGTCTCGCATTCCTCATTTTTATTATAATTTCTACGTATATCAATATGCGACAGGGATTAGCGCAGCTCATGTTCTTGCTAAACGAGTCCTAGCCAAAGAGCCGTTAGCTAAAGAGCAATACCTAGCTTTTATATCCTCCGGCGGAAGCGAAGATCCCATAACAACCTTACAAAAAGCAGGGGTAGATATGAATACACCTTATCCTGTAGAAGCTATGTTGCTTTCTTTTAAAGATCTTGTTATGCAATTACA
>CANNLR010000045.1 GCA_947505635.1 Chlamydiota bacterium | reverse complement strand
TTAGGATCAGATATAACTTTTGGGATTATTTGCATCTATGGTTCAAAGGAGATCCTCCAGATTTAGCTGACCTTGTTCGCAATAAATATCGCTCAGTCTTAGCTTAAATACTCCAAGTTCGCTTTGCCATGACTTTTTGAGGGCTTACCAGTAAAGCCCTGCTTTTCAAAAAAAGGCCTGGCCGTGATGCTTGCTTCTAAAAAAATACGATCGATATCATAGCCTTTAGCTCTTTTAAGAATCTCTTTCACTAAAGCCGATCCAACTCCTTTGCCGATCCACTCATGATGGCAGTAAAAACAGTCTATATAGCCACTGGGCTCAAACTCAGCAAAGCCAACAATTTTTTCTCCAACGGTTGCAATAATAGGATTGGTTTTTAAAAATTTCTTGGCCCACTTTTCTGTTTCTAAGCTCGATTGAGGTGCCCAGACATCGACTTGTTCTTGGGTATAATCTTTGCTATTAATGCGATGGATGGTGTTGAAATAGATATTGGCTAAATCTTGCACATCTTCAGGCCTGTAGCTTCTTATGGATATTTCTTGTTGCATACAGGTAGTCCTAAATAGGTTTAGCGATCACATGGATTCTAGATTGTGGTAAAATAATGCAACCTTGCTCGTTTAACAAAGCAGGATCAAGTTCTAGCATTTTTTTCACAACATCTGTAAAAAAAGGTTGGCTAACATCAAAAGGGACTCCCCAATTTGCACTAGCAGTTCCAATGAGCCAGTTGGTAAAGTCATCGATAGTAGGAAAGATCGAAGGGGTATCTATTTTTTGCATAAGGAGAATATCATATCCTGCTTCTTCTAGCTTTTGCTTACACCCTTCTACAGATCGCATAGAAAGTTTACTTGAGTAATTCGGAAGATGCCAAGGAGGGGAGATTCCATATTTAGAAAAGTACTCATCGGCTGCCAACCTTGTAACACCTGAAGGAGGGAGGGGAATTGTGAGCAACAAGCGTCCATCGGGGTGTAAGTGGTTTTTAAAGTTGCGAAGAATTTCTACAGGTTGATCAACAAAATGAAATACAGAAAAGGAAACGATCACATCATACGTACCTGTGATTTCACTAAAAGTTGAAGAGGTAGTTTGTCTGAAGTCCAGATTGGGGAAATGCATTTTTGCTAGTTGAATCATGTGACTAGAAGCATCTACTCCTGTAATACTTCCTAGAGGGAGGAAAGAAGAAAGCTTTGATGTGATTTTTCCATCGCCACATCCAAAATCAAGCACTTTTTCAGAGCCATTAAAGGGATATTGTTCTAATAATTCCCAGGCCCAGCCCCTTTGTGGTTCTGAATGGTGTAAATAAGCTGTAGCAAGCTCTAGGGAGTTCCATCCCCGTTCTCCTCCATAGAGTAAAGAGCTTAATAAAAAACAGGTGAGTAAGAATTTCATAATTGCCTTTTTTAATTTTTTATAAAATGATCCTGGTAGGAGCATTGATAGGTTCGTAGAACTCATTGACAAAGCTTGCATTTACAAATTTCGTGCCAAGGGCTCCTTCTTCCATTCCATATCCTTCATGGATATGACCGAAAAGATGGAGCTTGAGTTTTTGCATTTTTTGTACCTGATTTCCAAGGTTAGGGCAGCCAACCCGAGCCCTTCTTGTATTATCAAGGATTCCTAAGGGAGGGCTATGAGTAATAAGAATATCGATATCTTGAGGGATCAGTAGAAACTTTTCTAACATTTGTGTGCTAAGATCTAAGCCGAATGCTTTACAAAGAGGATTTTGCCCCGGAAAGTTTTTCGTCCAGGGGCTACCCCAAATTTTTAGTCCTTCGAATTCAGTACCAGAATCAGAAAGATAGGTGGCTTCTTCAAAGTACTCATGGGGGTTTTCAAGATGAGCTAAAAAGTTGTCATGATTACCCGCAATCAGTACTTTTTTCTTGTAATTTTGTTTTTGTAGCCACTTCTTAAATTCTTCAAACTGATAGGGTTCATCTCGAGCTGTCAAGTCTCCTGCGATGAGGAGTAGGTCTCCTCCTTGGAGTTTAGGAAAATAGCCGTGAATATCACTAATGCAATCGATGATCATAGGTTATAACCTTCCAATTTTCGCAATTAAATATTTTAATATGACTTTTTGCTCAAAAAGCAATATTTTACAAAAAGCTTTCTTTTGCGTATACTATTTATCTAAATCAAAACAAAGAAAGATATATGACGACCACCATGCCTCAATACTCTGAAGAAGTTTGTGAGTTGATAGAAAGAATTACCAATAGCTTTTCTACCAAAATGTTAGAAAGAATGAAAGAAAAGCGATTGAAGATTCAAAGTCATAGTAAAGATATAGTTAATGTTGCTTTTACCGTGGCATCCCAACCCTTATATCAAGCTATGTTGGGGGGGTATTTTTTACAGGTTAACTTAACTTCTTCAAAAACATTGAAAATGGCTAGTGAAGGGTACTGCTTAGATGAGAGAAACTGCCACAGTTTGAGCTCTTTATTCTACGCCCTTTCTCATCTGTATTATCTACAACTTTGTCATCTGCCTATAACTCTTTATATCACATCTTCTAAGGCTTTAGAGCTTTTAGAGAACATGCAAACAAAAAATGATCCTATTGCGCAAGCCGTGGAGCTTTTACTTAAAAATCTGCCTTTGGTTACAGTTTCGCCTTGTTTGAAAGGTATTTATTTTGAGAAAATGCAAACTAAATTATACCGTATGAGCTCTAGAGAAATAAATGAAATTATGTCTTTGGATTTCAAGATACTATCAAATAATTTACTTCGAGATTAAGATGAAAGCCCAATCTTACAATTGGGCCTTTTGTTATGAGGATTTTAGGCTAGTTAGAGCCGATTCATAATCAGGTTCTTCTGTGATTTCAGAAACTAACTGACTATGTAATATCTTATTGTCTTTTCCTAAGACCAAAACAGCTCTTGCACAAAGACCTTCTAGAGGGCCTTTAGCAATTTTAACGCCATAATCTTCAGGAAAACTACTGCGAAAAGCTGAAAGTGTAATCACATTTTCTAAATGCTCAGCCTTACAAAAACGGCTGGCTGCAAAAGGTAAATCCATACTGATATTAAGGATAACGACATCTGAAAGGGCGCTTGCCTTGCTATTAAAAGCATGCATAGATTTGGAACAGACAGGGGTATCTAAGCTGATGAAGATATTGAGGATTTTATTTTTGCCTTCAAAAGAGCTTAAGTCACATGCTCTCAAATCTTGAGCAACTAGTGTAAAAGAGGGAGCTTGGCTTCCTTTTTTAGGAAAGGTTCCGCTTATCGAAACAGGCTGCCCTTTAAATTTGATTTCGTTCATTTTATGTTGTCCTTAGGGTTAAATTTTTTGAAAACGGTGAACTAGAACACCGTCGATATCTATTTTTTCGGAAAAAGAGCTGATGGGTCTAATCCATGTTACAGAGTTTAAAGGATCAGAAGCCTTTTGATAGATAATGCCTACTTCTTGTGTGGCTTCAAGAATTGCTAAGCTAATAACTTTGTAGGGAGTTTTATTGCGGTAATGTGTGTAGATGGCACCAACTTCAACTTGACTCTGAGCTTTTTTTAGCTCTGTTAGAAGTTTTTCTTCTGAAAGGGTCATAAAAACTCCTGACTTAAGTTTAAAAAGTTTGGATCTTAATTAAACCTTTTATTTTTTCCTATGGAAAAAATTACTGGATCATTGTGGCATGCCTAGAAGCCTCCTGAATGAAGGCTATAATGAGTGGATGACAAGATCCTGTAAAGGCTAAACGTTCCGGTTGATACAGAGTTGCAATAAAAAATGGATGGTCATCTAATTCGACTACACGTACATTTTCAGATGAATCAACTCCTGTTATATGCAGTTTTGAGGTTTTCTCAAGCAGATATTGGTAGACGGGGTTTACACCATAATTGCAATTGAACGTTTCAGTGACATGTCTTTGTCCATAGATTTTTTCTATTTGAGATCCTGACTGCAAAATAATGGAACCTTCACTTCCTACAAGGGAGCAGATGAGAGGACTGATTAAAGGGAAGGGGGTGTCAGGATTAGATTCTAGATGATCACTTTCTGGTAAGAGCAAAACGTTTCTTGCATACTCAAGAATTGTGTGTTGAAAGCCGCCGCAGGTTCCTAAGAAAGGAATTTTACTTTCTCTTGCAAATTTAATAGCCTGCAAGGCACCGGACATGCTCTTATACGGACTACCTGGAATGCACCAGATAGCCTGATATTTTAGAAGGGAGGAGGCATTATTAGATTCTAAAGATTCTGTAGGTATCCAAGAAAAATCAACTGGAATGCTAAGAGCTATTCTGGCTAAGTCGATAGAAAGAGGGATGGCTTGGTGTGCCAAGCTTTTTATATTGTAGTCACCAACAAGTGCTACCTGAACAGAAGATTGCATTTAGTACCCCTTTTTCACAGTTTCAGCATGAAACTTTAATTTTAAAACCAAGAACTGAACCATCCTTTATTAACACTATGTTTTTTGTATGCAACAAGGAAATCGTTGTCATTTCGAGAAGTTTCAACTGTAACTTTTTCTAAATTTTCTGAGTTGAAAAAAGCATTAAGTATTGGATCCTTTATTTTTGTGGCTTCGGAATAGGAGTATACGGTCCTTTTCAAAATAACTGCATTTGTAGCAGGGGATTGAAGTGAGTATGACTTAGGATCTGGTTGTATATGAAATAAAATTCTACGGACTTTAGTTGCAGTGGCTTCGATAAGAGGTTGAGCATATTCTGATTGATTCGATAGTGGTAGAGTAGACCTATCTCCAGACATAGTTATGTGATAGGTGGGATTAGATGAATGAGTTGTACTATAGTTTAACTTGTCATTTTTAGAGACATTCATTAAAAAAAAAGCAGAAAAAACAGGGGTGTCTTTATCGGATAGATCTGCGTGATCTTTGAGTTGATGGATGGCTCTAGCTACGAATGTCTGATAGGTTTCTCCCGATTTAGCATTAATGTAGATATTGGTACTCTGAGGAGCCTCTACAAAAATTGTACATGTGGGCACTATCATATTTTCTGCTATGAAAATTCCACGAAGTATAAACGCATAGGTTGTATTTTGCACCTATTTTTATTTTAGATAGAAATTTTTTCTAGGCGAAATTCTAGCCTAGTTATAAGCTGCTAGTTTTTATTGCATAACAAAGAGTCTAAAACTTATGAGAGAAATATTTATTAGTTTGATGTGTGTCATATTAGTGAGCTATGGATATGGTAAGGACACTCTTTCTTTAGACCATGCTATCTTGGGTGTTTATGCAATACAAAGCTCGACAGGAAAAGTTTTAATAGAAAAAAATAGTGAGCTTAGTCTTATCCCTGCTTCTTGTATGAAAATTGTGACAACAGGCGCTGCTTTACATATCTTAGGTCCTGAGTACCGGTTTGAAACACGGTTAGAGTATGATGGATGGATAGATGAAGAAAAAACTCTTCATGGCAATCTATATGTCAAAGGGGGAGGGGATCCTTGCTTAGGCTCAGATCGTATTACAGAAGTGTTATCATGGAAAAAGCAGATCGAAGCATGGACTCAAGTTATTAAAGATACGGGGATTTTACAAATAGAAGGCAAGGTAATAGGAGATGCCTCAAGCTGGGAAAAGGCTCTTGCTGTTCCAAGCTGGACCTGGGAAGATTTAGGGAATTATTATGGGGCTGGGGCCTCTGCTTTATCTTTTCATGAAAATTCGTATTCTCTTTTTTTCAAGCCAGGAGAATTAGAAGGAAAAGAGGCTACTATCTTGCGTACAGATTTCCCTTTGCCCTCTCTTAGTTTTAAGAATGAGGTGAAGACAGGACCTGAAGGTTCGGGAGATTGCGCTTGTATTTATGGCTCAGAGTTTTCTTTATTACAATCTATTCGGGGGACTATTCCTTTAGGTGTAAAAGAATTTTCTATTAAAGGAGCTATCCCAGATCCTGCAGATGCTTGTGCTACCTTATTGGAAAAGGAATTACAAGAAATAGGGATCGTCATTCAAAGACAAGAAGTTGCCCTTCAAGATAAAAGAGTGTGTATTCATACGACTTATTCCCCGAAACTCCAACAGATCGTTTATGAAACAAATCAGAAAAGTATTAATTTGTATGCAGAGCACCTTTTAAAAAAGATGGGAGAGGTGGTGTATAAAGAGGGATCTACTCTTGCAGGGGTCAAGGCTGTAAAGGCTTTTTGGCTTTCTTGTAATTTAGATCTTGATGGTTTTAATATGGTAGATGGGTCGGGGCTTTCAAGAAAGAATCTTATCACAGCAAAGCAGCTTGTTTCTGTATTAGTTAAAATGGAAAAATCTCCTGTTTTTCCAGTTTTCTTTGCCTCTCTTCCTCAAAAAGAAGAGTCTATACGTGGTAAGTCAGGCTCTATGTCCTTGATTAAGGGGTATACAGGGTATCTTAGAGATATAGCCTTTGCCATTTTAATTAATCAAAGTCTAAGTCCTAAAGAGATAAATAAAACTATTGAAGATTTTTTGTCCAATCTTATAGAACTTAATAAAAAACCTGTGGAATAATTGTTATATCGATTATTCTATTATTTTTCTAAAATCTATGGAGAAATCATATGTTTCGTAAAATGCCTATTATTTTGCTGGCCCTTATCGCTCTGATAGTTGGTTTTTACTCGTGGTTTTCTCCGGAATGTAAATCTGTTCTATACGGTCTTAGTTTATCATTAAAATCTTTAATTGTCTTTGTCCTCCCTTTTTTGATTTTTGGTTTATTATTTAAAACGGCTATGGGATGGGCTAAAAAAGCATCCAAATGGGTCTTTGGCTTGTTGGGAGTCATCTGCTTGTCTAACTTCACCTCTACTATGGTGAGCTATCTTGTAGGTTCTTTTACCTATCGATTCGATTTATCGATAGGAGTCCTCTCCGGGACGGATACGCTCATTCCTTTAGCTGAGCTCTCTTTACCAAGATTTATAGGCAATAGCCAGGCTATGCTTGCGGCCTTGGTGCTGGGAATGCTCTTTGGTTGGCTTAGCCCTTCTAAGGGGGAGAAAATTTCTTTCTATCTAGAGAAGATGGTTTCTTATATTTTAAAGGGTATTCTCTACGTTATCCCTGTTTTTATCGTAGGATTTGTCATTAAGATGATCCACGATGGAGTCTTGAATAAGATCTTTCAAAGTTACCTTGCGATTTTTGCTTTAGTGGCATGCGCCGTTTTTATCTACATTGGATTTCTTTATTTGGCCGCAAATAGCTTTCAATATAAAGCCTGTAAAAAAAGTCTTAAAGATCTTTTCCCGGCAGCTATTGCCGGATTTGGAAGCATGTCAAGTGTTGCTGCTATGCCATTAACTCTTTTGGGTGTTGAGAAAAATGCTAAGAATAAAGAGGTGTCTTGTTCTATCATCCCAGTAACTGTTAATATTCATCTAATAGGGGACTGTTTTGCTATTCCCATCTTTGCCTTTGCTATTTTAAAAAGTTTTGGGGTAGAAGAGCCTTCTTGTATAAATTATGTTATTTTTGCTTTTTATTTTGTATTAGCTAAATTTTCTGTAGCAGCCGTTCCAGGCGGCGGGATTCTTGTTATGTTACCCATCTTAGAAACATACCTAGGATTTAATGGGGAGATGCTCTCTTTAATCACAACCTTATACATCCTTTTTGATCCTTTAATTACGTCAGCAAACGTGCTTGGTAATGGAGCTTTTGCCTTAGGGATTGGCAATAGGATTAAAGAAAAAGCCTCTAATCAAGTGTCTTAATTTTTTGTACAATTAGTGAAGCATTTAAAAATTCTAGAACAGAGGTTGTTGGAACTGTCTATAGCAGCTGCTGTAGGGACATCCTTCTTTATAACTTCTGTCGTACTAATAAACATAGGGGATAGGGTGGGGGCTGCAAATTTGCCATCTGCCATGTTTGTGAGCTGTATTGAAAGATGATTTGTAACGAGCTCACCGACCTTGGTCTCTTGTCCTGAAAGACTATTCATATTGATAATCTCGCACTCATGGTCATCAAAGGTGATTTTCTGCTTGGGCTGTATCATAGATGTCCTTATTAAGATTCTTTTTTAGATTCGTCTTGAATAGCACTTGTTATCTGTTTATTTATGAAATGGCAGCTAGCTATTATATTGTTGTAAAAAACCGTTAGACAAGAAACCTCATCAGCATCGGAATTATCGCCACTTTCTGAATCGGAATCGAAGTCAGGCAGAGGAGTTGGGACTCTTTTTGTAAAAACACGGTTTACAGAAGGATCATTTAAGCCCGAATCTTGGACTTGTTCTTGTAATGCGGTAAGAGTTTCTTGGGCAAGTGTAGACACGTGGTCTTCTCGAGGAGAGTTTGTAGTAGATTTGACAAACTCGTATTCGATATCATCTGAAGTTGTTATTTTAGAAATCGTCATATAAATCCTTTAGAGTAGGGGAAGTTTATTTCTTCTTCTTTGTACGTAAAAAGCTCCACCTATGGAAGCTGCAGCTATGATCCATATAATAGATCTTGGAAGATTGATAAAGGGATAGGGGGGTTGGTTAGGGTGGCCAAAACGGCTTCCAAAAGGCCAAAAGAGGAAATCAGGAGATCCCCTTAAGTTTCCTTCTGGAACAAAGCCAAAAACGCGACTATCGGCACTAACGGCATGATTATCTCCAAGTGCAAGATACATTTTTTCAGGTACCGTGAGTCCATATTTTTTGATGAAATCAATGTCGAGTGTTCCATCTACATGCGTAGGAGGCCCCATATCTATAAAGGGAAGATAAGAATGCTGAGAGGGATGAGCTGTTTGTTTTGCTTTTTCGCTAGTTTCAAATTCTAGTAATGTAGGGTCATTAGAAGTTAGGAGAGGCGCTCCTAATGCATAAAAAGATCCTTCACGGAAATAAACGTAACGAAGGGGGAAGTAAGGAGTGTAACGGTTTTCAGGTGAGAACCTAGTGTCAAATTCCATTCCTAAATTATAAAAAAGCTGTAACTTTTCTGGCGTGAAATCGTAAAGAGGATGGGTTTTGTCGAGCTCAAAAGATAGGCCTTGAAAAGAGATTTTATAAGCTTTTCCATAGTAGAATTCATACATTCCATCAGGAACCCCAGGAAGTTTTGGGAGGAAAGGACTTTGTAATATGCTTTCCGGTCTGCCATAAGAATAAGCTCTTCCATCTTTTACAATAAAACGAACAGTATAGAGATTGGAAAATAATGTTTTAAGGTGCTCTTCTTGTAGGGGGATAATAGAGGTGCTAAGATCAAGAAGAGGACGCATTCTTCCTCGATCATCCTTGCTGATTTTTAGATTTTGTAAGCTGGGATGATGCTTCACTTCTAGGTAAAGGACTCCTTCAGAAATATTCCCTGTATTTGAAGAGGTCTGCTGTAATTGTTCTTGGGTGAGAAGTCGCGCCATTCCAAAGTTGTTCATTCCCCAAAGATCTCCGTATTGGATAGAGTGGTCAGAGGCTATGTCAGGAGTTACTGGGGTAGCAAGGACTTGTCCAGCAGTTTGATGGAATCCGAAGACAGACAGCTTCGCTATAGGTTCGTTCATTTGACGGAGGATGACAGGGGTGTAAATTCCATTTGTAGGATAAGAGGGGGTGGTGACGGTCCCTTCAAACTGTAAGAAAGGAATATGTTCAATAAGGTCTAAACGAGCAGGCTGAAGTTGTTTTGAGATATCTACCCCGTTTTTATCAACTCCATAAAGAAGGCCTCCATAAAAATAAAGAGAGTCTCCAGGCTTTCCCATCAACCTTTTGATGTATTGTTTTTTTCCAGGAAAAAGATAAAAATAACGAGTATCGACATCTCGAATATCCATGTTCTCTCCTGTAAAGACAAAGATCCCATTTCTTTCGACAAGCTCTTCAGAAAAATAAAAATGACCAGTAGAAAAAGGAATATTGATTCCAAACGTAGTTTTAGAGACCATGAGATGATCTTTTTCTTTCAAAGTAGGACGCATCGATCCGGTTGGAATTTCGTAGAGTTCAAACCATAATAGCCTAATGAGGACGGCAAAACAAAGGGCGATTCCAAGTCCTAGAACAGTATTGCGGATTTTTTCAAAAGAGCTTTTAGGAAGAATATTTTCGATGAGTTTTTCTAAGGTGGAAGCTTGCTCTTTAGCAACTTTTGTGTCTTTTTGGATAAGGGCTGTTTGCAAAGCTCTTAAATGATATTCAAGAATAGTTCGTTGTTCTTCATTAAGAGTATTTTTCTTTTTTGCATAACGATGGAAGCTATTCTTAAGAATATGGGTGCATTTTTTACGGACAAAATAAGAAGGGCGTAAAGAGATGTTCATAAAAGGTAAGCTCCACGTGAGGGTTAAGAGCTTGGCAGTATAGAGAATTCATGGAATATGAGCAAGGCGTACAATTTTATAAAAAAATTGCAGGATTATATTTTTTTTACAAAACTCTTTTTCGAAGAAGAGCACGCTTGGATGCAAAGGATCAGCGAGGCGCGCATTTTCGTAATAGTGTTTGGCTAAGACAGGTTGTTTGATTTTGAGATGATAAAGGCTTGCAAACATCATGAACCCTCTAAACTCAGAAACGTGAAAATGGTTTTTTTTAGGAAAGAGCTCTTTTAAATTGAAAGAAGGAAAGATTAAGGGGATCTCATGGATTTTGTTTTTCCTGAGGCACTGATCCGCGTAGTTTATTTTGGCAAATAAATAATCAGGATATTTTTGAAAAGAAGCTAAAGTTGAATTTTCTGCTTTTTCGAGTTGCTTATTTTGTAGATGAAGGTAAGTGATGAGGTTGTCGAGTTCTTTAGAGTTTTGAACGGTAGATTGCCACTTTAAAGCTTTTGCATAAGCTTGCTTTGGATGGATTTGTGCTTCATGTAGAAGGTCTTGGAATTCTTTTTGGTCTTTTTGAGAAAAAGCTATATTTAAAGAATCTTTATGATCTTCATATGAGATCTTATAACCATCGATTTCAAGCGAAGAAATGGGGAAAGTTGGGGCAAAATAATTTTGATGAGTGTTTTTCTGCATAAAATTTTTCCTATGTATATCATCATGACAGAGTTGCAATAAGATGCCAAGTTTTTTGCAAGAAATCATGTGGAAAGTTTGTTGATAACCGAGGGGGAATCTTTAATAGCATCTTGTGTGTTTGATGTAAATATATTATTTTTATTGAAGTATTCTGCAGGGGGAGGTCATTCTAATATTCTTATTATTAGGTGTTTGTGATTTTTTATAAAAAAATAGCAAATTTATATTGCGTGAAATTCGGGCTGTTTTTTTTTGA
>CANNLR010000044.1 GCA_947505635.1 Chlamydiota bacterium | reverse complement strand
GCAATTTTTTTGATACGAAATTTTCTCATTTTGAAGGACATCACGCCTACTTATCAAGTAAAAAAGAGTTTGCGATGAGAGGTCTAAACTTAGAAGGTGGCTACCACTTTAAAGAAATGAAATATGCAAATTTTTATGCAGCAGCTGGCCCTTATTATTTTTATAACAATGGGAAAAATGCGATCGGCGGAGAAGCTCGAGTCTCTACCACAATCTATAATTATGTTAAATTGGAAGTGAGCGGCTCCTATGATTCGATATTCCATGGAATTGGTCAAGGACAGGTCAGTTTCATCTTACCCTTTGGATCTAAATCCTCTTGTGGAAAAAAAGGCAATCCGTCGTATGCAAACCAACAGATCCTTCGTAAGCGAGCTTTTCAAGCTGTTGATCGAAGTGAAATCATTGTTGTTGATCGCCTAAATAAAACTACGAAAGCTATTGATCCTGATACAAAAGAACCTTATACATTCTATTTTGTTGATAATACTAGCCATTCTCTTGGAACATACAAGTCTCCTTATACGACCCTTGCTCAAGCAGAAGCGGCCTCTTCTCCCGGTGACGTCATTTATGTCTATCCAGGCGACAGCTCTTATCATGTAGGCGAAGGCTTTCATCTACAAAACAATCAAAAACTTTGGGGAGCAAGTACTAATCAGCGGTTAAATACAACTTTAGGAATGATTACAATAAAAAAACAAGCCTCCGAGATGCCTACATTAGTGGATGGAGTGCCGGATTTAGGGATTGTTAATTTAGCCAATAATAATGAAGTCACAGGAATCCATATAACGGGCAATGGGACTGCCGGCTATGGAGTTCTAGGTGGAGATGGAGCTGATTCTCCATACTTTCCTACTTCAGTTATAGAAAACGTCCTCATACAAGACAATCTTTTTGATGGATCTTATTTTCAATCTGCAGTTCGACTTGTTGCTAAAGGCTCTACAAACTTTAAAGACAATAAAATAGATGCAGTCGTTGGAGAGGAGTTCTCAGGAATAGAGATCATGTCCACAGGTTCTGATATGCTTGACTCTAATATCTTTTCAAGTAACATCTCAGTATCCGGCCCTAATTCAGTTTGTGGCATAGGTCTTACTACATTTGGATCAAGTACTCTAACATCTAATATTGATGATATGACAGTCAGCGCGGAAACTAACGTAGATTATTATTCAAATGGGGTTTATGCATACTCGAATGGCTCCAGCCATCTAGTATCTAATATTTCAAATAGCAACTTGTCAGCATATGCAGGAACAGATGCTACAATTGGAGCTAAGGCTGTTGATCTGGCATCATTTGAGTCCAGTTATTTAACTTCAACTATTGTATCTAGCAATCTAACAGCTGAATCAATTTCTAGTGTATCTGTAGGGCTAAGCTTTGAACCTCATGACTCAAGCCATCTAACATCTAATATAAGCTCTTGCACAATATCTTCTACGATACACTCCAATTCCTACGCCGCTGGAATACTGTCTTATTTTGGTAGAATAACTCAACCTGATTCTGCTTTAATAGTCTCTGTTATATCGAATGATATATCAGTAGCATCATTAGAACTCTATGGGGAAGGTTACGGGTTAGTCATAGAACCTTATAGCACAGTGCAATCCAATGTTACGATATCATCTAATACAATATCTGTATCAACAATGAATTCAGTTGGTGTAGGTGTCGGGATTTATAACAGTAGTGGCGATTTAACTGTTACAGTTTCATCCTGCAACGTATCGCTCGTTGACTCTCTATTGGGAGCTGAAGCTATAGGCATAGATGTCGATGCACGGATTTCAGGCAGTATCATAGCTAATATAAGGGATAATACAGTACATACACTCTCACCTATTGATGGTATAGTAATTGGCATCGGAGCTTACACTGACGGAACATCTACCTTAAATATAGATGTCTCATCTAATGATGTTATCGTTGAGGGGGATGGAGGCTACGTTTATGGAATCTATGCTTATCAATATGAGGGAAGTTTAACCGGTTCTATTAAAAATAATACAGGAACCGTAAGTGGATTGTCCTCTGACAAACAGGCAATTGTTTCGTTAACTATAACACCAGAAGACAATACAATTGTGGTCGAGTAGTTAGAGAATAGATTTAAATGATTTTTTTCGAAAAAAATTATATTCCGCATTATGTTCCTTCAGGAGATTGCCCTGTCTTAGCTTAAGAGGGCTCAAATAAAGATGTTAGTCTAGACCTTACAGCATCCCGAATAGCGGGATTTGCTTTTTCAGGAGATCCTACATCAAAGGGGGGCTTGGGATCATATTCGATGCCTAATTGTAAGGCTTGAGCAAAAATAGGACCTGCAATCTTTTCTGCAAGAGTAAGAGCCATATCAAGGCCAGCAGAAACGCCAGCAGCTGTCATAATCTTGCCATCTTCTACAACGCGGGCTGAAATAGGAGTGGCTCCAAAAGCTGGTAAACGATCTAAAGCAGTCCAGTGCGTTGTAGCTTTAAGTCCATTTAAAAGTCCAGCTGCACCTAAAATCAAACTTCCCGTACAAACTGAGGTTGTCCAGATTGTTTTTTTATGAATTAAGCGGAGCCATTCTAGGATTTCTGGATATTGACGCAAGGTCATAGCATTTCCAGCTCCTGGAACAAATAGGAGATCGGCATGGGAGATGTCAGAAAAAGAGCTATCAGCTGTTATAATTAATCCTGAATCTGTTCGTATGGGTCCAGCTTTTTTAGCAACACGGTAGACCTTAGCTCCAGGAAGTCTGGAGAGGATTTCATGAGGGCCAACCGCATCAAGAGCTGTCATTCCTTCGTAAAATAAGAAAACAATTTCCATAAATCACTCGTTAGTACATTTTTTTTATCTTGTCAAAGAGGTTTTAAGCGACCTCGGTTTTTTGCGTTTTTAATTCTTCAAGAGAATGATTAGCTGTGTGTACTCCTAGTTTGATATCTGTAATATTTTTATGCATTTCAAGGAGTAAGGCCATTTTGTCTATGTCTTTTTTATCCAGGTTTTCTAAAAACTTTTTAAGTTCGATAAATTGCGTTGCCGTGGTAGTACTATTTTGAGAGAGGTGTTCCTGTGTTGCTTTTGTAACTTTTTCGATAGAAGATAAATGTTCTAGAAAAATCTTTTGATCTGGATAGGTGTTTTTAAGGTTTTGGAAGAACATCATGATTGTTGTTAGTTGGATAACCGTGTCCGAAAGTTCTTTTTGGTTTTCTTTTGTTATAGAAAGTTCAGTGATCAGATTTTTTTCGTTGATTCCTGCTGTGACAACAACCTTTGAAACTTCTTCTAACTTATTTTTTGTTGCATCAAGGTCTATTAACAAAAGGGCTCTATCAGATAGGGCTGTCTCTGCTAGAGTTAAGCTTTTTTGTATTTTTTCTAACGACTCTTCCGCTTTAAAAAGAGCATGTTCTAGAAAGCCTTGGTGGTAGGCGGTTCCTAAGCAAAGAAGGCCGCCTGAAACGTAAAACAACCAATAATTGTTTTTGTCATATAAAGCTGTGTAGGCAGCCCCTATGCTAGATAGTCCAACAGTAACATAGATAAAGTGTTTTGTTTGGCTATGGAAAAGCTCTGTTGCCTGGATAAATAAATGGTTAAGGTCAGCAGGGGGTATTACAGAGGTGAGATAAGAAGCGATAATAGAGGGGATGAGATTATTTGTTCCTGGAATATTCATGCAAAAACTCCTTTAGTAAAAGCCATTATTCGAATAGACGGAAGGAAAGATAGTGGATGTTGTTTTTTATGAGAAGAGGTTTTTTTGTAAGCTACTCTGATCTAGTTTGGGAACTCTTTGAGCAGTACGATTTAGAAGAGTCTCGGCTAAAGAGATTAACATCTTGAATAGAGGCCGAGGCTCTGTTGTTTTATGTTGTAGGTGCCATAAAAAAACTTTATTAATTAAGGATGGGGAGAGGGTGGAGGTGTTACATATACGAAATTTTCAGGAGGGACGTTAAAGAGGTGAGCGAAGTTTTGCTCGGCGACGGGAGGAGCGAGGTTTTGCGCGGCGACCTGTTGTACATGTTGTACTGCATTTTGGTTAGGGTAGTTATAAGCTAGTATGGCTGCTGCTAAGTTGTTTTGGTTATGAGGGTGAGCCGCAACTGGGTTAGGGTGTTGAATGTTATTTAGCGCATTAAGGAAGGCCATTGCTGCGGGACCGATATTGTATTGGTTGAGTTCGGGCGTGTTATTTGTGGCAGGGTTGAAATTAACGGGACCACGAGGTGGTGTTTGAAAGTTGTTATTTGCATTCATAAAAAAATCCTTTTGTTTAAATAGTAAAAAAAAGGCCCTCTTTTTATAAAAGAGGGCCTTTGGGATTTACAACCTAAAAATTAGGTTGCAGCCGGTTGAGCAGAAGCTCCAGCAGCGTCTTTTGTTTTATTTGTCTCAAGAAGAGCAGAAAATCTGCGTCCTAAGCCAAATACAGAAAAGATCCATATGAAACAGATGACAATAACGATTGGTCCTAGAATATAAGACAAGCTCGCTAAAGACACGCTTCCGCCGATTACAGCTAGTAGAGTGGATTGCACAGCAGCTCCACCTGACTTACCAGCTCTTCCTCCGATAACTTCAACAGCTGCCTGCCCTTTAGTCTTAGCTTCTTGATCTAAGGGGATATAGGCCATCTGTTTTGTGGAATCAAATAGAGAATACTTGGTTCCTTTCGAAAGAATGTTTTGGATGAGTCCGGCTAAAACAGCTACCAATACAACAGTTGTTCCCATTAAAGGAGCAAAAGGTGTGCTCTTGGATCCACTCCATACGACATAAAAGAAGACGCAAGAAGTTACAAGAATCATGATAGGAGTGATAATAGCTGCTTTTGTCCAGCTAAGACGTCTTAGGATGTTATTTCCTACAAACATAAGGAATATAGTTACTATCCCTGTGTAAGAGGAGAATTTACCCATGAACATATTGTAATCATTCATGTCTGGGAAGGCAATTTTAATTTGTCCTTTCCATACGCCTTCTACGAGGTTGATAGCAACTCCGTAGGAAAGAACTAAGACAGCAATCATTCCTAAGTAGGGATTGTTTAAGATGTATTTAAAGCTTTCTCCAATAGTGAGTTTAGCTTTGTCTTTTTTCTTGCCTACTTGATCAGGTGTGTATAGTTTAGGATCAGTTAAAACGTTACGATTCATCCAACGATAAGTGGCGGCAACGATAATGCCTCCTACTACGACGGCGCTCATTAACAGTCTAAGGTTGATCGCAAAAGAATCTACATCGGCAGGAAGTGTTTTTGCAAACGTTGCGCAGGCAATAATTGTAGGACCAGAGATCACAAGACCTAGGTTTCCAATCATACCGAATAGACCGTAGAAGCGCTTGGCTTCATGAATTTTTGTAATTTGGTTAGCAAACTGCCAAAACATCATCGATAAAACTACACTACCCCAAAGTTCGGATAGAATGTAGAAAACGCTAAAACTCCAGTTTCCTATAACAGGGATAAACCAATGTAGGGTAGGGAAGCTTGCTTGATAAGATTGAATAGTTTGTAAGCTCATATGAAGAACATCTTTGTTTGGATAAATAACAAATCCAAATAGAGCAAAAAATACTAAGAAAGGAAAAAGTATAGTATAAAATAATTTTTCCTTGGTAAACACGTTAGCTAACTTTACGAAAATAATCATAAAAAGAATCGCACAAGGTGTGACTCCGTAAAGTTTAAGAAATGATAAACACTCAGCACCACTGGCTGGGGCGTTTACGACTAGGGTGTCTTTAGTGTCTCGTAAAATAGTATAATTAAACAAGATACACATCATCATTATGCCCATAGGTAAGAACTTTTTCAGTTCGAAACCGTGAATTGGCCATAACATTCCCCTTAGTCCTTTGAAATCACTAGAAGTTTGATCTGACATAATTTTCCTAAAAGTTAAAATTGCATTTTTTTTTACTTTCCTGGTTGCAAGACAGGAAAAAAACTCATGATTAGGGAGTATAGCATATCTAAACAAAAATTGTAAGCGAGAATTTGTGAAAAGTCGATTTTTTGTTTGAATAATTGTCTTATTAATAAAAAAGCCCTCTTTAAATAAGAGGGCTTTAATCTTTTGTAAAATTTGTTTTTTACAGTCTTACACGTTTGTTTCTGAATTATTTCCATCTTGAGAAATAGATTGAACAGATTCTGTATAAGAATTCCAAAGCTCAGATTCTACTCGGCCTTGACGAATAGAAGAAATCAATTCTCTTTTGCAAGTTGCAAGAGATCTACGAGGAGCTAGGATAGTGATAATTTCTTTGTTTCCTGCGCTTCTTGCGGATTGGATTACTTTTTCTAACTGTACACGAGAGAAGATATATTGGTCTTTTTTCTTTCTAGATCCTCTAGCGGCTCTTTGTTTAGGAGCTACTGTGGAAGGTTCTTTTGTGTTGATGATGAATTTTTCTAGAAGAACGCTTAGTTCAAGAGGATGTCTGTTTTTCATTTTTTTCAAAGTAAAATGATGCATGTACCCGCCGGAGGTCATTGGGATGTATTTGCATAGGTCATTTTCTTTCATTCCATTAACTTTTTTAATGGCTTTTACAATAACATCTTCAATTTCTTTGAAATTTTTTGTTTTTGATTCCGTCGCTTCCATGTTGCAATTTCCTTTTATAATTATGGATTTACAGATTTCGTCATTATTATACGAAAACTGTTACTCTAATTTAATCTCTATAAAAAAACAATCACTTTATTTTTCTTGTTCGTTTTAAAACGAAATAATTTTTTTTTAAACGAACGAGTAAAAGTCAGGTTCTCGTTTTTAATCTTTCGCTGAATTCTATTAATTATTCTTTTTTTACGCAACAGATTATGAAAAAATATCGATTTTTTTATTAACCTCTCTGCGAAGAAGCGATAATATGACTGGATAAATTCTTTTGATGTCTAAGTAGAAAACAGGTATAATTGTTTCTTTGTAAACATATAACAATGAGCTTTAGTGTATAAAGTTTTTTCTAAAATCCGTTTTATTATCGCAGTTGCTGCGGGCAAGGGGGGGGTTGGAAAGTCCTCTATGAGTGTGAATCTAGCTCTAGCTTTGCAGGATGCGGGATATACTGTTGGGGTTTTAGATGCAGACTTATATGGTCCTTCTCTTGGTCAGATGATGCCTTTGGATGTTCCTTTAAAAAAAGATTTACATAGTGAAGTTTCTTTTTTTCCAGGGGAATATCAAGGTGTTAAAGTTTTTTCTTTATCTCATGTTCGTTCAGATGAAGCATCTTTGAGTGTAAGGGCTCCTGTGGTAAATGAGCTTCTTTTACAGTGTATAAGGGAGATTTCTTGGGGAGAATTGGATTATTTAGTGGTAGATTTCCCTCCAGGAACAGGGGATATCCAGTTGACTTTGCTACAAAATATCCCCTTTTCTGGAGCTGTTTTAGTTACCATGCCGCAGGAAATATCGGTAATAGATGTGAAAAAAGCGGCAAAAATGTTTCATCATGTGGGAGTTCCTATTTTAGGGGTTATAGAAAATATGACGTATTTTAAGGAGCCAACTTCTGAAGTGAAGCATTATTTATTTGGTCAAGGCGGGGGAGAAAAGATAGCTAAATTATTTGGAATTCCTTTTTTAGGAGAGGTTCCTCTTGATCCTGACCTTTGTAGAGCTGGCGATGAGGGACGAAATTTCATGAAAGAATGTAAAGATTTTTTTTCTGCATCAATAATCTATGATATAGCTTCTAACATTCGATCGAATCTTTTTACCTTAGAGCAGTCAAAAGGAGACTATCTAAGGCAGTTTGAACTCGTCTGGGAGGAAAAATAAGAAGATGTTAGTATTAGCAAAAGAGTTAAAGCAAGTTGATAATTACAGCTTTACTATTAACTGGGCAGATGAAAGGAAAGATCTTTTTAAATTATCTTTTTTACAAAAAAACTGTCCTTGTTCTCTTTGTATGGGAAGGCAAATAAATGTAGAAGAAGAGGTAAAAGCTGTGCGGATTTTGAGTGTAGGGAGTTATGCTCTTCGAATTGAGTTTTCATCCGGTTGCTCAAAAGGAATTTTTACTTTTTCTTTTTTAAAAAGTTTATCTTTGGAGGGTGAGTGAAAAAGGGATTTAGCCTTGTAGGCATAGTATTAGTTGTTGGGTTGATGATAACTTTTCTAGGTTCTAAAGAAAAATCTTCGATTGTCGAAGGGGAAAAAAAACTAGTAGTTCTTTCTACAACAGCCATGATCTCAGATATTGTAGAGCAGGTGGGGGGAGAAAGAATCCAAGCAATTGTTCTTATTCAAGGGGCTATTGATCCTCACAGTTACGAGCTTGTTAAAGGAGATGATGAGAAAATAGAAGGAGCAGACCTTGTATTTTTTAACGGATTACACCTAGAGCATGGCGCGAGTTTGCAGTATAAACTTTCTTCTCATCCTTATGCTATTTCAGTTGGGGATTATATTTTATCGAAATATCCGGATTGTATTTTGTATGAGGAAGGACAGCTCGATCCTCATATTTGGATGGATATTTCTTTATGGGCTAAGATCATCGATCCCATTGTAGAAGCACTCAGCCTTAAAGACCCTGAGGGAAAAGAGTATTATGAAGAAAAGGCAAATCTTGTTAGAGGAAAAATGCTACAATTTCATTTAACTCTAAAGGAACAGTTGCAAAAAGTTCCAGAGTCTCGTCGATATCTTGTAACAAGCCATGACGCTTTTGGCTATTTTACTCGTAGTTATTTGGCAACAGAAGAGGATCTTATAGCGGATACGTGGAGAAAGCGAGTTGCCGCGCCTGAGGGGTTAGCTCCCGATGGGCAACTTGGGGTAATGGATTTGCAAAAAATTGTTGATTACTTGGCAAAATATCAAATAGGGGTTGTTTTCCCAGAATCTAATGTGAGTCGAGATTCTTTGAAAAAAATTATTTTTGCCTGTAAGGAAAAGCACCTAAAGATTCGATTTTCTCAAAATCCTTTATATGGGGATTGTATGGGCGCCACAGGTTCTTACCTTGATATGATTGAGCATAATGGGTCCATTCTTGTGAAAGAATGGGAGTGCTCTCCATAATTTACATACCGTTTTTTATCCCTTTTCGGGCAAAATGACCTTTTTAGAAACTTTTGTTGGAAAATGATGAAAAAAGAGAACTTTGCTTTAGAGATAAAACAACTTAATGTGGTCTATGACACCTCTGCTGTGCTTTGGCAACTAGATGTTTCGATTCCTAAGGGAAACCTAGTTGGGATCCTGGGCCCCAACGGCGCCGGGAAAAGTACTTTTTTAAAAGCTATTACAGGACTTATTAAGCCACTATCAGGTCACATCACTTGTTTAGGAAAACCTTACTCCTCCATTCGAGATCGCGTAGCTTATGTGCCGCAAAGGACTGCTGTAGATTGGGATTTCCCTGTTAGCGTATTTGATGTAGTTTCTATGGGATGTTTTGGAAGGAAAGGACTTTTTCGTAGAATAAAGGATGCAGATCGAAAGTTAATACAAAAAGCTCTTTTTGATTTAGGGCTCAGTTCTTTAGCTAATAGACAGATCAAAGAGCTCTCTGGAGGTCAACAGCAAAAAGTATTTCTTGCTAGAGCTTTAGTTCAACAAGCTGACATTTATCTTATGGATGAACCTTTTTCTGGTGTTGATCTTGCAACAGAAAAAGCGATTATAGGGATTTTACAAGAGCTTCGATCTCAAGGAAAGACGATAGTTCTAGTACATCACGACTTATATTCCGTTGTTCAATATTTTGATTGGGTTGTTTTGCTGAATACAGCTTTAGTGGCAGCAGGTCCTGTAAAAGAAGTGTTTACTAAAGAGAATCTAAGTAAAACTTATGGGGAACACTTCTCTCTTTTTGAAGTAAAAGGAGATTGAAGTTATGATGTATCGATTGGTGGATTTTTTTACAGACCCTATTTTAAGGGGCCCTACAATCGGCAGCATGCTCATGTGCGCCGCCGCTTCTTTAATTGGTGTTGTCGTTTTTATCCGAAGAAAGTCTCTTGTCGGGGAGGCTTTATCTCATGCGGCCTATCCAGGTCTTATTGTAGGAGCTTTTTTTTGTAGTTTATTCCCTTTTTTAGGGGAAGAGATTCTTTTTTATTTTCTTTTACTTGGGGCGTTTCTTTCTTCGTCAGTCGCAGCTGTCTTGCTGCAGCGTTTGCAAAATGAGTTCCATGTAAAAAGTGATGCAGCTCTTTGTTTTGTTTTATCTTCTTTTTTAGGGATTGGAGTTCTTTTAGCTAGCCGCATGCAGTTTATAAATCCTCTTTGGTATAGGCAAGTACAAACCTTTCTATACGGACAAGCTGCCACAATGACAGATCTTTATATTTGGATTTATGGAGCACTTTTTTTAGTGATTTTGGGATGTGTTATCGTATTTTATCATCCCCTTAGATTAGTTTATTTTGATGCTACCTTTGCATGTAGTCTTGGTATTCCTGTTAAAGCTTTTGAACGTTTTTTTTTCTTTTTGTTAATTCTAGCTGTCGTTGTTGCTATGAAAAGTGTGGGGGTTGTTCTCCTTTCTGGTATGTTTATTGCTCCGGCTCTTAGTGCAAGAAAGCTTACCCATCATCTTTCGAAAATGTTTGTTCTCTCATCTTGCATAGGTGCCATTAGTGGTTTTTTAGGAAACTACTTTTCTGTAAAATTAACAGAATGGATGCCAGACAGTCACATTACTTTTCCTACAGGACCTATGATTGTGCTATTTAGTTCCTGTATTTGCCTAATTGTCTTGATTTGTCGGCAATCAAAGACAAAAGAAATCCCCTCCATTTGTCATAAAGAAAATTTACTAAAGGCCCTGGCTACTTTAAAAGGGGAAGCGACGTTAAAACAGATCTATCTTTATAGACAAAAAAATAGATTTTCTACTTGGCTCTTATTGCAAAGAGTCTGTTTTGCAAAATGGATAGTAAAAAAAGAAGGACGCTATGTTCTTTCTTTGATAGGAGAGAAAAAGCTAGAGCAGATTATAAGAGAGCATGCTTACTGGAGCTTAGTCATGATGCAAAAAACACAAGGGGAAAAGAAAACATATAAGAGCGCAGACCAAATAGAGCTTTGTAGAAGAGGTGGCATATGATTTATTTCGGAGCAAATCCTTATGCAGGAGAAACCTTTTTTGGATTTTTTGCTGTTTTATTACAACGGATCGCTGCTTTTTTTTTAAGATCTTCGGAGTCAGGTCTTATGTCAGATGAGATCCAATGTATTGTACTTGTTCTTTTAGGTCTTTCTTTAGCTTTTTTAGGATCCTTTTTAGTTGTAAAGCAGATGACGATGCTCGCTAACGCCTTAAGTCATACTCTTCTAGTCGGAATTGTTATCGCATTTTTAATTTTGCATCAGTTCTTAGGGGGTGTTTTTTTTCTTG
>CANNLR010000043.1 GCA_947505635.1 Chlamydiota bacterium | reverse complement strand
TTACATCAGGATGCTTTCCATGAGTTATCTGACGCCAATTATATAACCTATCTAATATTTGCACAGGCCATTTTTTTTCATAGATCAATCGAGAGAGCAGATTTTGATCCCCTAAATAAAAACCATGATCCTTTAGTGTATGACAAGCCCACTCTAAAATATAAGGAGAGCCTCTTGTAAAACCAATTACCCCAGAATTAAACAACACTTCATCTACAAAAATATGTCCTTTTTCTCTATCAAATTCTTGAGCTTCTTCAGGTTCTGGGCAAATCAAAAGCCCTGATTCTTTAGTCATTTTCTCAAATAAAGGAGCGAGTGAAGCGTGGACCTCACAATCTGTGTCAAGCCAAAGAGTTTGTTCATAAGGAGTTTGTAATAAAGCTATAGGTTTTTTATGCCAAAGACTTCTTTTTGCCCACCAAGCACTACTCCCATAGATAGACTCCCAAAATACCCCTCTTTCCTCTTCAGTTTCTTCTTTTACTCCAATAAAAGGTAAAAAGGGAATCTCTACGAGCTCTCCTCTTTGTCTGCAAAAACTTTTACCCTCTTCTGACAACCCGAAATTAATAAATGTTACTGGGAAAGTATTATGTTTTGTATAGTTTTCCCACCACCAAGGAAGTAGCCACTCCTGCTGTTCATTACTCGCCACTACCACTCCCTTAGGGATAACGGCAGTAACTTCTCTCCATACAAGCATCCCCCCGTCTCCTCTCAATAATTCTCATTATTTGGATTAAACAATAAAAGCTTCTTTTCAAACAGCAAGAAACTAATAGAATGCGATTAAATTTCTTTAAATGCCCCTGGCTAGCCTATTCAAGAAATGAAAGTTTTTTTAAAGAAATAAAGAATTTTCCGGACTCTCCAGCCCAGTGAGAAATCTTTATGTCAGGGTTCCTGCCTTGCTCTATCTCCCGCCAATTATACACTTTATCTAATATTTGAACTGGCCATTTTTTTTCATAAATCAACCGAGAAAGAAGATTGTCATCTCCAAAATGAAAACCATGCTCTTTTATTGTGTGAATAGCCCACTGCAAGATATACTTAGACTCCCTCGTGTAGCCAATAACTCCTGAATTAAATAATATCTCATCTGCAAACACAATTCCTGTTTTTATGATATACTCTTGTACTTTTTCATGGCTTGGACAAATAAGGATTGCATCATTTTGAGCAATTTTCTCAAATAAAGGAGCCAAGGAACATAACACCTCACAATCCGTATCCAACCAAATAGTGTGTTGATATGGAGTTTGCAATAAAGCTATTGATTTTTTATGCCAATATCTTCTTTTCTCTGCCCAAAGATTCCCTCCAAATATCTTATTCCAAGACTCAGTTCTTCCTTCTTCTATCTTCTCTTCTATTCCAACAAAAGGATATGAGGGGATCTCTACAAGCTCCCCTTTTTCTTTACAAAACTTCTTTCCTTCTTCTGAAAGACCTAAATCAACAAATGTTACAGGAAACGTATTATGTTTTGCATAATTTTCCCACCACCACGGAAGCAGCCACTCTTGGCTTTCATTACTTGCTATCACTACTCCTTGAGGAATAATAGTTTCAACTTCTCTCCATGTAAGCATATCTTAACTCCGAATAATAAATTTCTATATTAGCCATCGTAAAGTCTCTTAACAATTAAAATTTTCAGGAGTTAAGGTTGAAATCAAATGGAGAAGACTTGGATTTACCTTCTTTAAAATCTCTATTTTCCCGCTGCCAGCACTAAAATGATAAATAATAGATTCTTGATTAAGCCCAAGAGCTCTAGGCCAGTTATACTGAATAGGAAGCTCTATCAAAGAAGGCTTATGTATAAAGACGGCTCTATTTAGAGCAGCTTGATCTCCCACATATTGTTCGTTATGTTCAATAGCTTCTTCGACCCAATGATGAAGGATCTTTGCATTTTGACGAAAGATAATGACTCCCGCATTATAATTTATCTCTCCTGGAAGTAAAAAACCTCTGCTTTTTTCATACTCTTGAATAAAAAAAGGTTCTCTTACCATGCCAATTTCTGCATCAAAAGCTAAAGAGTTAAAGAGGGCTTCTAAGGGTCCATTAACTTGACAATCAAGATCTAGCCAAAGTCCTAATGAAAAAGGAGAATGTAATAGGGCTAATGGCTTTTTAAACCAACCCGAACGAAAAAACCAAATCCCCTTACCATATCGATCTTCCCATATATCTTTTTGTGAAGGATGAATATCATTTTCATGAAAAATTTTAGAGGGAGGCAAATCTATGCACAATCCTCTTTTGCTGCACCAATCTAGAGCTCTCGGAGACATTCCAAAATCAACAAAAGCAACAGGATAAGAATTATGGCAAGAGTAATGCTCCCACCACCAAGGAAGAAGCCACTCTTGCTTTTGATCGCAACCTACGACTATTCCTTGCTCGGACATGCAAATCCCTTAATAAAAAAGAATTTTTATTTGTAAACAAAGGCTCTAATCCTGTCAACATAGATTTTTACTCAAAAACTATTGCCCTCAAAACATCTATAGCGCATCATGCCAAGTTTTATTTAAACTAACCAAAGGACACTTATGCTCCCTCCAAATAATAATAAAAGTAATCAACCAGAAAAAACCTTCAATTCTTTAGATTGGACTGCAGGAGCTGCTACAGCGCTACCTACGGCACTTAGCCTTTACGCATTTAACGCTGCCTCAAAAGCTGAGACGACACCTGGAATGCTCTTTCACACAGCTATTGGTTTGCTTAGCTGCAAATACGCTTATGGGTTTGCCTCTTCTTGGAAAGAAAATAAGGACACCACAACAAAAGAGCAGTACTTTGCAAAGGCCTTTTATAATGCAGAGAATATTCAAAAAGATGCAACGGGCAAGGTATCTAGTCTTTTTAGCTCTATCATCTCTCCTTCTAAAAATGCAAAATTTCAGGATATAGGAAAAAAAGTCATAGAAGAAAGTAAACAGGTCTCATTGCAAACGGCAGATCTTACTATAGTAGCACAACTCTTTGCACCGAGAACTGAATGTGAAAAAGAAAAGGCTCCACATTCCCCTACGGTTATTGCAGCGAAAAGTCTCCCCGATACATCGCATTCTTTAAACAGCTCTCAGATACCAAAAGTAGACTCTTGGGACACGTTAAATGATGGCAATGAACATCACTAGTATTAGGTGAGAAAAGCCAGCACACGCTGGCTTTTTTTATTATATATTATTATGTATGAAAAACATCCTTAATTAACTTATTTAACCAAACTCTTTTCCCACAGGGAATATGTTTTTTGCACAGGATCAGCGGCAACTCCCGCATCAACAAGCTCTTTCATCCGATCTAAAACTCCCGAGTCTTGTTCTAATTGTAAAAGCCCCGAACTTGCTAGTCCAAGTTCTCGTAATCGACAAGCTAATAGCTCTAAACTTGAAGCTTTTGGATACTGTTGAATGCCACCTGTTAACTCAATACAATGCGCTATAGGCTCCATCGAATCTTCATCTCTTGGATGAACAAAATAAACAATAGAATATCTTTCTACGTTAGGCTTAGCGACAACTCGATGTAAGCTACTTTTAAAGTATCCATTGGTTAAATTTTGTAGTTTATCTCCCACGTTGATAATAAATGCATCTGCTGGGACCTTTACATCAATCCATTTTCCTGCGTAAAAAACTTGTAACCCTTCTTCTGTTGCCATAGGAAGTATAGTGAAAAAATCGATATCTGTATGTTGAGCAGCCCAAACAGCCCCTGGAGCCGGATTAGAAGGGTAGTGGAGGGCTCTTAAAAGGCACTCTCCCTTTGCTGTCATATTCGTAAAATAATCCTCTTCTTCTCCGACTGCTAAAGCAAAGGCCTTTTGTAAAACATTGCTATGTTCATCTAAAGAAACAAGAAGTCTTTCTAAAGGATTTTGTAAATCCATCCAAGCAGGCCATACGTTATTAATGCGCCCAACATGAACGAATTCTTTAAAATCTTTTTCCTTACATCCTTGGGCAACTTCACTGGGAACATAACCTCTTTGACCATTTAAAGAGGGATCGCAGATTTCAAGTTTCTCCTGCGTACTAGAAGAAAAAAAGTCTTTAGAAGCTTGATAAGCTTGAAGAATAGTTTTTTCATCTGTAGTAGGGTTGATTACAGCAAAAAAGCCAACTTCATGCATAGCTTTTGCTACCTTGTCAACAAAGGCTTGTTTTGTATCTGGATTATAAAAATCTTGCAAATCGACAACAGGAATCGTCGAATCCAAATCTAACACGTCTGCTTGTAAAAAAGTAAAACAAGAAAATATACTAACTGCAGTTATAAAAATATTACGTATAAAAAACATTTAATTCTCCTTAACATCTAAAATGAAGGAAGAAATTAGCGATATTCTTTAAATTTAACAAGCATTTTCCTTGACAAATAGCTATTTTGTTTTATTCTCATAGAGAACTTAGCCCTAACTTCAGTGTGTCTTATGCCTATATTACCTTTAGCTTCTTTACAAGCCTTCTCAGGAGCCTATTCTCAATCCGATTTTTTTGGAAAAGTGATTATGGGAGGACTCTTTATTTTGTCTCTTATTTGCTGGATTGTGCTCGTATACAAAATATGGCAAGCGCGAAAAGTGAAGATCTCTTCTTTGCACTTACAAAGACTCCTCAATAAAAATAAAAATAGGCTTCTTGATTTGGAGCCTGCTGAAGTAACACTTCCCCTACCTAAATACATCCCGCAACCTTTTGCACAAATCTACTTTGATCTAAAAGAAAAAACAGTAGAAACGCTTAATAAAAAGCTTTTTTTCTTAAAACAACTAAATGATGAAGAGGCTGTCTACCTTACCCCAGATGATATCAACCTTTTAGAGCAACATGTGACAACAACAATTTCCATCCAAGGTAAAATCTTAGAAAAACATCTGTTTATTCTCTCAACTATCGTCACTCTTGCTCCCTTCCTAGGTCTACTAGGGACCGTATGGGGGATTCTTGTCACCTTTGCTGAATTACATGCAGGAGGCTCTGCAGGCTCTAATTCTATTATTCTAGGAGGACTTTCTACAGCTCTTGCAACCACCGTTTTAGGATTAATTATTGCTATCCCCGCTCTGATTTCTTATAATTATCTAAAGAACAATCTCAAAGCTTTCTCATCTGACATGGAAGACTTTCTTTATACGCTTCTTTCTACATTAGAATTACAATATAGAAAAGCTGACCTAACATAAGAGGCTTATAATGAATAGACGATCTCGATCCTCACAACTAGGATCTCAAGAAGATGAGTCCCTACTCAATCTAACACCCCTGATCGATGTAGTATTCGTTGTGTTAATCATCTTCATTTTAATTGCTCCAATGTTAGAAGTAGATAAAGTCCAACTTTCTTCCTCTTTCCAAGAAGCAAAACATGGAACTGCCTCCGCCTCAAGTCCGATTGCGATTCATGTGCATGAAGACAATTCCATATGGATCAACCAAAAGAAAGTTACACTAGAAGAACTCCCTTCTTTACTGAAACAAGAACGACAAAAACACCTTCATCAAACTCCTCAGCTCTTTCATGATAAGAAAGCACATTTTGGGACCTATCAGATGATAAAAAATGCAGCCGAAGGGGCGGGCTATGAGGAATTAGATGTTATACTCCTTCCTGGATCTTCAGGATGATTTTCTCCTTACACAGACTATCTTTTTGGTGGAGAAAAAATCCTATGAGAGGCAAAATTTGCCTAGCTTTAACTATCTCACATTTATTGGCCCTAATCTCTATCACATACAGTCCAAGCCCCCCCGTTAAAAAAAATCATAAAATTGTAGTGCGAACTATGAAAGCCTCCACACCTACCATCTCAATACCTTCTTCTCTACAAAAAAAACAAGTTATTACTCCTCCGAAAAACATCAACACACCTACTCCTCAAAAAAAACAAGTTGAGTCACCTAAGAAAACTGCTATTCCAGCCCCTGTTAAAGAATCGCCTAAAAAACCTACAAAACAACCCACATCTGATAAAAAGAAGCCTCCTCCTTTGCAAAAAAAGGAAGCCCCGCCCCCACTATCACAAAATCTACAAAATTCTCTTAAGGAAATAGAAGAAACCATTGCTAAAATAGCCACTAACAATGATAAAATGTCTTCTAGGCGCGCAAAAGAAATCCCCCTCAAACTAGACAAACTTCCAGGGGACTTAAATTTGCCTATTGAAATAGAAGAAGACTACTCCTCCTCTTTAATTGAGTATTTGCAAGAACATCTTCGACTGCCTGATAGCGGAGAAGTAAAAATTGAGTTAAAATTGCGTTATGATGGACATATAGAAACGATAAAAGTTCTATCTGCGAAAAGTGAACAAAACAGAAAAAGACTAGAAGAACATATCCCTAGATTACAATTTCCTCCTTTTCCTAAAGAAGAGAAAGGAAAAAAATCTAAGATTTTTATTCTGACCTTTTGTAATGATTTTTAAAAGGACTAATTTATGAAGCATAAAATTCCCTTTATTTTTATCTTATCCCTCATTGCTTGTGCTCTTTTTGCAAATGAAGCGCCTCAAGAAATTCGTATTCAGCTTTTAAAAGAAACCTCTCTTTCCTCCATCTATCTATCCGAAATAGCCTCTTCTGCTAGTACTTTCCCCCCTTCTTATCTCAAAGAGCTCGAAAAAATATTGCATCATGACTTCCATTACAATGGTAAGACCCTCGTACAAGATAAAAATCCAGAAAAAGAAAAGTTAATTCAAACAGGGGCCTTCTCTTCTATTCAGGCTCCTTATGTCATTTCTTTTTCGATAAATGGGAAAGACCTTCACGTTAAGGCTTTTGATGTAACGACAAACAGTATAAAAACTTTTCCACATGTCTCTCTTACAGGGGCTTTATCCGAAGACCGAAAAAAACTTCACACCCTTAATGATTCCCTTTATAAGGCCTTATTCCATAGCATAGGCGTTGCAAGCTCCAAGATCCTTTACTCCTTCCAGAAAAAGGATTCCTCAGGCCAATGGATATCAGAAATTGTAGAATGCGATTGGGATGGCGAAAATATCCATACCTTAACTCACGAAAATAACTATTGCATCAATCCTGTTGTTATTCCCAAAGGATCAGGTCTTCATAAAGATCTATTTCTATATGTCTCCTATAAAACAGGACAACCTAAGATCTTTATTACTTCTAAAGAAGATGGAAAAGGAAAGAAAGCTGTCGATATCCGAGGCAATCAAATGCTTCCTGCTATTTCTAGACAACGGGATAAACTCGCTTTCATCTGTGACGCTAGCGGAAGAACCGATCTTTTTATACAACCTATTAACCCCGAAACAGGGCAAATAGGAACCCCCAAGCAGATATTTTCTTACCCACGGTCCTCTCAAGGATCTCCTACGTTCAGTCCTGATGGTTCAAAAATCGCTTTTGTTTCTGATAAAGATGGAGCCCCTCGGATCTATCAAATCTCCTCTGAAGCAAAAAGCACACGGCAACCAGCTCACATGATTACAAAGAAAAATAAAGAAAATACTTGCCCTTCTTGGTCTCCTGATGGCATAAAATTAGCTTATAGTGCTAAAACAGAGGGAGTGCGCCAAATTTGGATTTATGACTTCGTATCCGGAGAGGAAAAACAACTCACCTACGGTCCTGGGAATAAAGAGAATCCTTGTTGGGCGTCAAACAGTTTACATATTGTATTTAATTCAACAGACGATAATTATTCTGATTTATACGTAGTAAACTTACACCAACCTAACGCTATAAAAATTACAAAAGGCCCCGGAAAAAAACATTACCCTGCGTGGGGCTCGCGCTAAATTACAAAATTATTGAGAGGAACTCATGAAAAAATCTACAATTTTAACACTAATTTTATCCTGTGCATGCTGCCTTATATTAGACAGCTGCAAAACAAAAAGCAGCAACGTATGGGATGATTCCGATTCAACCATGGGAAGCTATAAACGTCCAAAGGAAAGAGCTCTTTGGGGGTCTAACGATACAGCAGATATTGCTACGGTCGATTACCGTTCTTCATCAACTGCTTCAAATAGTGATTTCATCCCCCTTGAAGATGAAGATCTAAAAGGACAGTTTTCTGAACTTATCTTTGCTCAACCTAAAGACTCCCCCGGAGAAGATGGAAGTGCTCTTCCTGGAATCAACGGATTCTCATCTCCTACAGGGACTCTAGCTCAAATTTTTAAGAACGTTTATTTTAATACAGATGAATATACCCCTAAAGACGCAGATTCTTCTGCTACCATCCAAAAGATCGTCTCCCATTTAAAAACAAATCCTAATACCTACGTATTTGTTACAGGAAATTGCGATCAAAGAGGACCTGAAGCGTACAATCAATCTTTAGGAGCAAAAAGATCTAACTCTATTAGATCCCTACTCATCAAACAAGGTGTTAATGCAGAACAAATTCACACTGTTTCTTATGGAAAAGAAAAACTAGCTGATACGCATAATAATTCTGAAGCTTGGGCCAAAAACAGACGTGCTGAATTTAAAATTTTTGTAAAAAGATAAATATGAAATACTATTCTACCTGCTTTTTTCTTTGCACTCTATGTTTGATAGGGTGCTCTTCTCCTCTTGCTGTCTTACACCAAGAAAAACATGAGCATTCTCTTGCTGTAAGAGAACTCCGAGAAGAGTTAGCCGACATGAAACATGGACTCAATAATACGCAGGTAGAACTGCAAATTTTAGAAGAACAATATAGAACACAAGAGGGTGATATAAAAAAGACTGCCTCTTCTTCTAATACGCAAGATCCTAAAATTATTGCTTTAGAAAAAAAAATAACACAGCTTTCTAATCATGCCAATCAAACAAGCCAATACTTACAAGATTGTAATACAAAAATTGCAGAGCTAGAAAAATCCTTGCAGCATCAAAATGCCCTACTAACAGAAATTGTTCAGTTAAAATCGAGTCTAACGTCACTCACAACTTCACTACAAAAAGACTCCATAGAAAATGCCTCGTATAGGGTAAAAGCCGGAGACTCCTTAGAAAAGATTGCTAGATTGTACAAAATATCTATCACTTCTCTTAAAGAAGAAAATGGCTTATCCAATAATAAAATTATGATAGGACAAGAACTTAAAATTCCCTCTGGATCTAGTCGATGACAAAAGCAAGTATAGGTATTTTTGATTCCGGATTTGGAGGACTTACTGTTATGAATGCGGTAAAGAACCTACTACCTTATGAAAATATCATTTATTTTGGAGATACGGCTAACTTGCCCTACGGTAATAAAAGTGCAGAAGCCATTTCTGGATATTGCCTTAAAAATACAGAATTTCTCCTTTCTCTTGGAATTAAATTACTGATCATTGCTTGCCATACAGCTTGCGCCTCTACCTTTGAGCAATTAGAAAAAATATCTCCCATTCCCGTCATCGGGGTAATAAGCCCTAGTATTGCTCTTATAAAAGAACATGCCAAAACAGGGAAAATAGCCTTACTTGGAACTCGAAGAACAATCCATTCTCAAGTCTATCAAAACCTCATAGCCTCCTGCATCCCTCATGCCGATGTAACTAGTATCGCTTGCCCTCTATTTGTCCCTATTGTAGAAGAAGGTTATGCAGATCACCCTATTGCAGAGTCCCTTGTTCGAGAGTATCTAAAACCTTTACAAAACAAACAAATCGAAGCTCTTCTTCTTGCGTGTACTCACTACCCACTTTTACAAAAGTTTATTCAAAAAGAAATGCCCTCTTCTACAATTCTAATTGATCCTTCTATAGAGTGCGCTCGACAAGCACAAAAAATCCTGTTACTTAGAAACCTTCTCAATAGAACTCTAGAAGAGCCAACTTACACATTTTATGTTTCAGATGATCCAGAAAAATTTAGACTCTTTGGAAAAAACTTTTTCCCTCATCCTATGAAACAAGTAATTTCCACACAATTTTCCTTACTAGAAAAAGCTTAAAATGGACCCCTCTCATGACACAAAAAAAAAGAATTATCTTAATTGAAGATGAAGAAGACATTGCAGCGCTCATCAAATTACAAGCAGAACTATCTGGCTACACCCTACATGTCGAAGTAGATGGAATCAATGGATATAGAGCTATCGAAAGAGAGCAGCCAGATCTTGTTTTACTGGATATCATGCTTCCTGGACAAAATGGGTTTGACGTCTGTCGAAAAATGAAAAGCCAAGCAGAACTTAAACACATCCCCATTATGATCCTATCTGCTAAAGCTGAAGAAATAGATGTCATTTTAGGACTAGAACTCGGAGCTGATGATTATATAACTAAGCCTTTTTCCCCTAAGGTTTTATTTTCCAAAATTAAAGCCCTTTTAAGGCGCTCTAAAGACCCTGAAAAAACTTTAGAAACTCTTGTATTTGGAGAGTTCTCTTTAGAAGTAGATCGTTATATCCTTAAAAAGGGCGATCAAATCGTCTCAGCAACTTTATCTGAGTTTGGCATCATAAAAAGACTTTTTTCTCATAGAGGAAAAGTTCTAACTCGCAATCAACTATTAGATGATCTCCATAATGATGAAGCTGATGTTGTAGATCGAAATATTGACGTCCATATAGCTTCTTTACGAAAAAAACTAGGTCCCAACTTTGACTGGATAGAAACAGTTCGAGGGATAGGATACAGATTTAAAGAAGAGTATGCTTATTCTCCAAAGAAAACTTCGTCCTTTGAGGAAAACTAACCCTTCCCCCACCTATCGAGCGCCTCTAAGCAAAAGGAGCTCGACAGGTCAATCTAAAAAACCAAGAATAAGCGTTTCTTCACTCTTTTTCTAACCATAGTGTCCCAAGTTTTATTATTGGCATGTCCGGATTGAATTGAGATGTCAGCTTGAGCAGTTCTGATGAGGAGCCGATTACTATATTCGATTTTGACAACAAAATACTTTCGATAAGTTGTAATTCCTCATGTTCGGCAAAGGAAAGTCCTTTTTGAGCTGGATGATACATACAGATAATCGGAGAAAAGAGTTCCTGAATTTTATCAAAAAATTGCGCATCTTGAGTAATCAGAAATATTTTATAACTTCGATGAGCATTTAGCTCTATTTGAGTTTTTATTTTTGCAAAAAATTCTTCATAAGGAATATCGGGCTGTAATTTTGTGTTTTGTTTGTTATAGTTAACTCCTATTATATAATGACCCTGAAATTCTTTCTGCAGTACACTCTCTATTTTTTGAGTAATTCCCGGTTGTAATCGAATATACTTTCCTATGAGTTCATGAGCCCTGGTTGGGGACATTTCAAATAAATTAGGCAGTCCCATCCTTGTCAAAGAAAAAGGGGAAAGTTCTAAAGCCGGAGCGTCAATTCTTGCTGACAAAGGCAAAAAATGATAGTCCCACCAATTGCTACCCTCTCGATCGCTATAGTTTGTTTGTGTTATGGGAACAGTTATTACAAAATCCGTTCCATTTCGTTCATGCTCGTTTAAT
>CANNLR010000042.1 GCA_947505635.1 Chlamydiota bacterium | reverse complement strand
TACAAAATAAAAACATTGCAAGAAGGGGGCTTTATCTTAAGTGAAACATTAAAATCCCTAGAAAAAACCTATGGAACACTTCATCAAATTTTTGCCCACTCCTTAGGGTGCATGATTGCGGCAGCTTCTTTACAATATTTTCATGAGATAGCACCTCTTAGAGTACAAGAAAATAATATCTTTCATCCTCTTTTGCAAAAAATCTATAAACTATTTGTCGAAATAACTGTATTTTTTAACAGATGTTATGAATATTCTATTTACTCTTTAACAGGCCGCGTTACGAAAATAGTTCATAAAAACCCTTCCATATTAAAAGCAACACAAGCCTTTAGATCTTTTCCTAAAAATATCCATTTTGATAGAGGCCCCTCTTGCATTGAAGAACTTAGCAAGGACAAGTGGGGAGGCCCCCGCCTTATGTGGCTAGCTAAGCTCTCTGGCTGGGATATGGACTTTGGAAAAGAAATCTTTGACTTCTTGCAAGACACAAAGGAACCTACCCCCTCTATTACTCTCTCAAGTGCCCTTCAAGATCATGTGTTTAATGGAAAGGCAAGCCTTTCCGAAAACCCCTATATCCTCAGGTTGATTACAGAAAAAAAAATAACCTCTTTACTATTAGACATCACACAACAATGCGCCCATTCAAATGCCCATCACTCTTTAAGCGCTGGCCTCTTACATCGGCTACACCTAATAAAAAAACCTTTAGAGGAAAACTTCTTTCAAGAGAATGAAAGTCTTTCTGATGCTATTATTAGAAGATCTCTTCCTCCCTTTTCTAAAGTTCACTTCACAGAAATATTTATGGACTAAGGATATTTTCTCCATTCACTTTTCTTGCTTTTTAGGTTATAAAATACTACAATTGGGTCCATTATTAATTTTTAATGCGATGAAAAAAAACCTATGCTTCCAAACTACCATGAACACGAAGAATTTAAAAACCGCAGTAACAAACTTCTTGAAATCCGCGAGCTTGGGATCGATCCCTACCCGCACGTTTTCAAACCAGAAGCTACAGCAAAAGAGCTTGCTGATAAATATGAATCTGCCCCCTTAGGTCATAGCGAAGAGGCGGCCGAAGGGTCTACCCCTTCTTCTAAGGTAGCAGGAAGACTTATCTTGTTTAGGGCTATGGGCAAAAATGCTTTTGGCCACATCCAAGACGAAACAGGCCGCATCCAACTCATGTTCAATAGAGACCTTACTGTCGTCGAGGGTCTTAATTCTTCTGAGTGGACTTCCATGAAATTCATCGAAAAAAAACTGGACCTTGGTGATATCATCGGAGTCGAAGGACACCTTTTTAGAACACAAAAAGGGGAAGTAACCCTTTTTGTAAAAAAACTTACAGTCCTTTGCAAAACGCTCCTCCCCCTCCCAGACAAACACAGCGGACTTGCAGATAAAGGTGTTCGTTATCGTAAAAGATGGCTCGACCTCATAACATCCCCTGATGTAATGAAAACCTTTCAACTGCGCTCCAAAATACTAAAACTCATCCGCCAAGAGTTTGATCAACAAGGCTTTTTAGAGGTTGAAACCCCTGTATTGCAAAACGTATACGGAGGCGCCCAAGCTAAACCCTTCACAACGCATCTTAACGCCTTACATCAAGAGATGTTTTTACGTATCTCCTTAGAAATCCCTTTAAAAAAGCTAATTATCGGGGGCTTATCAAAAGTTTACGAAATGGGAAAGGTCTTTAGAAATGAAGGGATTGATAGAACCCATAATCCTGAGTTTACAGAACTTGAGGCTTATGCAGCCTACTGGGACTATAATGACATGATGACCTTCACAGAAAATCTTTTTGAAAAGATTGCTCTAGACCTATATGGATCTACAAAGATCCACATACAAAAAGATGATGTCATTCATGAAATTGATGTGAAGACCCCTTGGATTCGAATGAGCATGAAAGAGAGCATTAAAACTTATGCTAACATCAATGTAGACTTGTTATCTGTAGAGGAAATGAGAGATCTTCTTGTTAACAAAGCTCACCTTCCTGAAAAAGAGATGAATAAGGCACGTCGTGGAGAGCTCATTGCTAAGCTTTTTGAAGAATTTGCAGAAAAACATCTAATCCAACCTCATCATATTATTGACCATCCTATTGAGACAACTCCGCTTTGTAAGCTTCATAGGAATCCTGATCTTCGCGCGGAATGTTTTGTAGAAAGATTTGAAACATTCATCGGAGCTAGTGAATTTTGTAACTCTTATACAGAGCTAAACGATCCTGAGCTACAAAGAAAACTACTCGTAGATCAGGCTCAGAAAAAAGCTGATGGTGATGAAGAAGCTTGTCCTTTAGATGAAGAATTCATCGAATCTATCTGTCAGGGAATGCCTCCTGCTGGAGGTCTTGGGATGGGCGTAGATCGAATGGTTATGCTGTTTTTAAAGGCAACCTCCATTCGAGATGTTCTCTTCTTCCCTATTATGAAGCCTGAAGACTAATCTTATAAGAAGAGCCTTACAAAAGGCTAGGGCTCTTCTTCCTTTCTTTAAAAAGTATTGTCTTATAAGCGCAGATATTAAATACTATTACCACCAAAATAATCATTAAAGAAAAGAAATGAAAACCAGGATTTTTAAATGTTGAAAAAAAACAATAAAATTAGCTTATTTAGGTCTTGTTGTATTATCGACAGCCTTATCTGCGGATGCCAATACACAAGTAACAGACCCTGAAATATATTCAGGAGGCTTTACTCTTGGAACAGAAATAAACGCTTCTCTTGAAAAAACAACCCCAGCCCTAACCGTTGGTTATATCGGACGACATTTTTTATTTGATGTTGGATTTAATTATGAAACAGGAAAAGTAAAATTTGGTAGCTGGAAATTACTGAACATCACAAGTCATCTAGGCTTGCGCAACCAAATTTTTCAAAACTTATATATAACCTATGGAGCTGTTGGCTCCGGTGTACTCTTTGGAACCACTAAGACTACTTTTATAAGTTTTGGTGAAATATGGGTAACATCATCTGGAGGGGGTCACACAGTAACTGAGCATTTAGAAAATTCTTCTATACATAAAAAGTTAGATTGGTATTCTGTTGGGGCTTTTGTAGGATTAGATTTACAAATGACGAGACATTTTCTTATATCTGCTAAAATAAATCCTTATCTTTTTGAAAGCTTTGAGACTAAATCTAATGAAGTATTTTCATCCGGTTCAATTAATTTAGCCTATGTGTTTTAAGATGGTTTTTCGATGTAAGTATCAAAAGCAAGAGCCTGACTCTTGCTTTTTTTAATTTTTTTGTAGAAAAATTTGCACATCCACACTACAGTTCATTGTTTTTATGACGTCTTTATTTTAAACCAAGTAAGTTCGTGCTTATTGTGAAATAAATGTGTGACATGACTTCCTGCAATCTTCTCGAATTCTTTAACAACTTCAAGGCCACCTTCTCCCTGAAATTTCAAAGTACAAACAAAATTAACATCTGCCTGTATATCAAGCCATTGGCGAAGCCAACTCAGTAATTTCTCTGGATAACAAATAACATCACTAAAAATCCAATCTAACTTAGGAAAGTCCTTCGGCCCTAAGGAAAAAGCATCTTTTTTCATAAAAGTTACATTAGGAAGAGAGGAGATCGAAGGCTCTAACTTAGCTCTATCAACAGCTGTAACACTAGCTCCTAATTGCTGCAAAACCCATGTCCAACTTCCTGGACTTGCCCCAACTTCTAAACAAACATCTCCAGCTTTAGGCATCTGCCCTATCTTCATCAACGCTTCCCAAAGCTTAAGATAAGCTCTGCTCGGAGGAATCATAGACTCTTGAAAGTGCACTTCACCTTGAGCAAAAGGACTAGAACATAAAGAAGAAGCTAACAGAGTCGTTTCGTTAAGTAAAGTCCAAGAACCTAAAGGAGACTGAGGACTAGTGCATGGGAAGATAAGAGGTTTTGGAGAAAAATAGGGAAGTTTTTCTGAAATAAGCATTCCCCTACGAATGTTATTATAAGGATAAAAAGACCATAGCTTCTGAAGTTCTCTAAGTTTTTTCGCCGCATCAGAAATAGAATGGAAGGTAATCACCTGAGGATTCAACCAAATATTTTGGGCCCAGTAGACCTTCTGAGGCGGACCCTCTGCGATGATTAATCTTCCATATTCATGGATAATATTTTTTAATTCCCCTCTAAGACTATCTTCTAGATCTAGAGGAGCTAAGTAACCTGTAATTTGCTTTGAAATATCGACTCTCCCTATCTTTTAATGACAATTGCATTTGCTAATTATTTCAATGACAATTATAAAAATGCCCCCTAATAACACAACCGAAGCGACCCATTTATTCAATAAAAAAGAAGCTTTCCTTTTTTCCTCAAGGATAACAAGACTTGGTAAGATAATAGCAAGAATACTAAGTGCTATCGAAGCAAATCCTAAAGCAAAGACAAATCCTTCTGGATAAAATACAGAAAACAGTAAAGGCAGCGAAAATGTTAAAATGGTTGCCTTTACCTTCCCTACTTTCTTCTTAAGAATTTCTTTTTTTGACGAAAGTTCCGAAAGATAATCAAATAACCCAAGAGCCACCCCTAAAAAAGAGGTCGCTATCGCAAGAAAAGCAAAAGCATCAGCTAAAATTAAAAGATATCCATTGCCTGTTTTAGCTGTTAGTTGAGAAAGAAAAAAGCCTATATCTCCCGTGCTAGTAAAGCCTGAACCCAATACGCCAAGAGTAACAACCTGCCATAAAATATAAACGACTAAAGGAATGGAACTTCCTATTATGATACTTATATAGATGCTTTTTTTATCGCCATGTAGGTATTTAATAAGACTTGGCAAACTACCATGGAACCCAAAAGAGGTGAAAAACACAGGAAGAGCTACCCATAATGCTTGAGAATTTGTACCCGTAGCTGTTAGATGGGAGATCTTAATAAAAGGGGAAAGCCCCCAAACGATCAAAAAAAACACAATGCATTTAATAATAAATAAAAAACGATTCACATAGTCTACAAGCTTTGTACAAGCTGCTACACAAAAGCCAAAAACCGCGGTGTAGATAATAGCGAGAACAGATTGATCTACCCCAATCCCTTGATGTAAAATCGAGCTCCCCCCCGAGATATAGGCGGCTAAAAGAGACCAGAAAAGGACTAAAAGACTAAAAGCTGCTACGTGCTTAGCCCAAGGACCCAATCGTTTTTCAGCAATAGATACAATACTCGTCCCCTTACCATGACTAATTTCAACCATAAAGACGGCAGCCAAAATCATATAGAGCCATAATCCCACTAAAAGAAGGGTGCTTTTAAAAAAACCCAAATCAGAAGAGGTCATAGGTAAAGCCAACATACCTGCTCCGATGGTTGTTCCAGCTATAAGTAGTGTCGCTCCTATTACTCGCTCTTTCATCTTTCCCTTTATTTAAAGCCTTGTCTTCATAGACATTATACAACAATCTTAGATAGAAAGAACTATAAAAAGATCGCAGAAGATTTAGAAATACCTGTAGAAGTATGGAAGCAGTTTGCTGTTACCCCTGAAGGGTTATCCAAATAACTATTAATGCGTATCTACAAAAAAGAGCTTTTTTAACGAGGCTCTTTTTATAAATACTTTTGTTCTACACAATCAAAAAATTAGGTTTCAATTTTTATTGATTAGTGACAAAAAGAGACTTCTAGCACAACCTGCAATGGGATTGCAGATTGTACATTGCTACTTCAAAAGGTCTATAACTAACGTCTCTCCATTTTTTGTGAGGTAGATGCTGTTATCATCTCCCTTTTTGATGAAGTTTGTTTGAGCGAGCATTCTAACCATATTATCTACACTGCGGTTATTTTGTCCGATCGCCTGACCTATAACATATCGATCAAACTCTTTAAACTTATCTCCAGCAGCTTCTCCCATCTTCGCAAGTTTAATCAAGTAGGATTCATCTCTAGTAAGACTTTTTTTTGCCATTATTGTACCTTCTGTTTTTTTAATCGAGCGCCCTCTGGGGAATCTTCTATCTTGTACCCTTGAGAGGCGATAAAAACTCTACACTCATCAGCTACTGCCCAATTTTTCTCTTCTCTTGCTTTTTGCCTTCTAGCTAAAGCTTCTTCTAAATGCACAGGAATTTTTTCTTCTTCTTGCAGGGAAAGAATTCCTAATACCCGATCTAATCGGTAGATAACTTCTAGGGCAGCTTCCGCTTCTTGCTTCCCTACTTTCTCTGCATCAGAGAGACTATTAATCTCTCGGATAGCTTCAAAAAGATAGGAGAGCGCAGCTGAAATGTTTAAATCATCAGCTAAAGACTCTTTAAATCCCTCTTCCATCTTTTTTGTTACAAGAAGGATCTCTTCGTAAGATCCTTCTTGCTTAATCGACTGCAATCTTTCTACGCAGTCCACAATTCTTCGAAGAGAAGCTGCTGCTGCATCCAATCCTGCAAAACTGAAGTTAACCTGCGTTCTATAGTGAGTTTGCAAAAGGACATAACGGACTTGCTGCCCTGTATACCCTTTTTGTAAAAGGTCTCTTAAGGTATAGAAATTTCCAAGACTTTTTGACATCTTCTTATGATCCACAAGAAGATGTTCTGCATGTAGCCAATGACAAACAAACGTTTTTCCCGAAAAAGCCTCGGATTGAGCAATTTCATTTTCATGATGGGGGAACATATTATCAACTCCTCCCACATGAATATCAATACTCTCTCCTAGGATTTTCATAGCCATAGCAGAACATTCAATATGCCAACCAGGTCTACCCTTTCCAAAAGGACTCTCCCAAAAAATCATCCCATCTCTTTCAGGTGAATAAGCTTTCCAAAGAACAAAATCAGCAGCTTCTTCTTTATCATATTCATCTCCAATACGATTAGAAGCTCCGGTCTTTAATTCAGAAAGTTGTAGATGAGATAGCCTTCCATATTTAGGAAAAGCAGAAATTTTAAAATATACACTCCCATCTTCTCCTACATAAGCCATCGATTTTTCTAATAATCGCTCTATAATACGAATCATATCTGCAATATAGTCTGTTGCAGCTGGATAGTGCTCTGCTCTTTCAATCCCTAACGTTTGTAAATCTTCAAAAAAAGCTTCTATATAGGGTTGTGTGTATTGAGCTAGACTTGACCCTTTAGCTAAGGCTCCCTTGATTGTCTTATCATCTATATCCGTCAGGTTCATTACCTGCCTAACTTTCATCCCAAAATATTTAATTGATCTTCTTAAAAGATCCTCAAAAACATAAGTTCTAAAATTTCCTATATGAGCAAAATTGTAAACGGTGGGTCCACACGTATAGAGTAAAATAGTGTCCCCAGAAGAGGGTTTCACTGCTATTTTTGTGCGAGACTCGGTATTATAGAGTACTAATGGAATTGTTTGAGACATTCATACACCTAATTTTTTCTTCTAATTCGCGATAATGTACTTTCCCGATTCCCATCAAAGGGATTTCTGGAAGAGTCATAATGCGAGAAATTTTTATAATACGACTTACCCCCCTCTCTCTTAAGGCTCTATTGACTTCTTCTGTCGACAAAGTCAATGTCGTAACAAGTATAAGCTCTGGCTTTTCTGTTAAAATAGCCATAACAACTAGAGAAGGACTCCCTCCAGAATCACTAAGAGAATCTGGTTGAGAAGAAGTGTACCACATCTTCTCTTTAGCTGCATGTAGAAGTTCTTGCTCAATGGCTCCTAAAGAAATCATTTCTCCCCCGATCTTCACAGTCCTTTTCAGCCGATCTGTCAAATAAAGATTTCTTTCCTCATCAACTCTCCCAAGATCTCCAGATCTATACCATTTTTTCCCTTCTATTTCGAGAAAGGGATTTGAGCTTCCATCTAAATATCCTTCAAAAACACTAGGACCTCGAATACAAAGCTCGCCCTCAGATCCCAAAGGAAGCTTTGTTAAAGAAATGGGGTCTATCACACAAACTTCTATGCCAGGAAGTAAAAGGCCAACCCCTTTAGGATCTGAACCTCTTGGTTGTAAAGAAACAATAGGGGAACACTCGGTAATACCATATCCTTCTCTCCATGTGGCTAAGGGAAGATGTTCCTTTATAAAAATAGGAATTTCAGGAGAGGGCTTTTCTGCTCCAGAAACAATAAGTCGAAGACTTTGCAGTTGATCTAGGCTCGCTGAAGAAAAAAGACCTCGAATAAAACTTGGCGCTAAACAAATCACACTTAATCTCATCTTATGAATATCAGATGCCATAGCATGTCCATCTGTTGGATCCGGAGCATAAAAAACCTTAAGACCTGAAATCAGAGGAAATAGCCCCGTCAAAGAAAACCCAAACGAATGGAAAGGAGGGAGCACCCCATGAAGAGAGTCCTCTTCCTTTAGACCCGATAAGTCAAGTGAATTTCTTTGATTTTCTAATAGATGTCTATGCATAAGAGGCACTGCTTTTGGCATAGCTTCTGTACCGCTCGTAAAAAGAATAACAGCTATTTTTGAGGGGTCTTTAGAAATAGACAACTTTTTCATTAAAGTTTTTGAAGGAAGAAGGCTCAAGAAAAGCCCTTTAATTTTCTTCTTTAAAGAAAGACCTTCTTTTATATCTTCTAAAAAGACAAAGGTCTCTTCTACTTCTCCCAAATCTTCAAGATAAATTTTATTTAAAAATCTTTTAGAAGTCAGAGTTGCCGTAAATTCTCCTAATTTTTTTGCTTGATTTAGCCCATTTCTTCCAGCTGTCCAATTCAACATAACAGGAATTTTTCCCGCTAATAAAAGAGCTAAAATTGCAAGGTAAGCCGCTACAGAAGACGGAAGCAAAACAGCCACTTTTTCTCCAGAAAAAGAAGAAAACTCTTTTGCTAAAATTAGGGCAGCTCTTTTACATTGCCTATATGACAAGGCTCCTGAACTAGAGTCTGCACAAGCAATCAAAGAACCCATCCGATCACAACTATCTAAAAAGGCTTCAGTAATCACCCCAGCTTGAGAGATTTTAAGAGACTTCCTCTTTTTTTCCTGAAACCAATGAGGAATATTTTTTTCCTCTTTTTGTTTTGCTAAAGAGCTGTTTTTCTCTTTTTCTGTTATGGCTCGTAAAAGATCTGACACCTTTTGTAAGGAGATTAAAGGAACATCTCCTGCATCGTAGTTCTTATCTAAAAAAGCATGAATTTCTGCAATATCCAAGGAATCCAACCCTAAGTCAAAAGCTAGATGAGAGCTTTGCTCTATTTTCTCTTGAGGAATCTTTGATAAAGAAGAAAGATAGAAAAATACCTCAGATTGTACCTTCTCTGATACAACAACGGTATCCACTTCAGAAGAGGCCTTTTTTAGCTCTAAAGGATCTTTATTTTTGTCCCAAAAAAAAGAATAAGGAACTAAAGAAACTCTTTCTTCGCCGGGGGATGGATATCGATTATACCAAGACTCTAAACTCCGATTAAAGGTTAATCGATCTTCTTTCAAAGGCAACTCTTCACACACCTCAAACTCTACTAAGACCTTTCTTTTAGGCATAAAAATGAAAGCCCCTTTAAGAAGAGCTTTAAATCCGTTAGCTAAGGTCTCACCAAAGTCAGGAGAGATCTTTTCTCCATACGTGGAAAAACTACTTCCCCAAAGACCTGTTGTCCGAATAAGAACAATAGGAATCTTGGGATGATTTTGCAAAAGAGTATGAACAAAAGAAGCCCCCCCGATCTTTTCTAGTCCTGTAGCTTTGAGCTTTCCTGCTGGATAAATAAGATAACTTTCTCCAGATTCTATTTCCTTTTGGATTTTCACCAAGGCCTGCGCTAGCAGTTTCTTCTTCCAAACGCCAGCCTCTTCTTCTAAAGAAGGAATTGGAACTACTCGACTAAAATCTAATACCTTCTTAAACCACTTTAAATAATAAAAGTGTTCAACAACTACGCTACGAGGGAAGAAATAGGGTCCTATGATGGATGTGAGAATAATGGGATCTATTTCTGCTGGATGATTTGGAAGAAAAAGGACTCCTGGATATGAGTTCTTCAAAGGAAGAATCTTTTCAAATCCCTTCACCTCTACTTTGTATCGCATCTTAAGGATAATCTGAACACATCTACATATAACTCTAAAAGTCCACCTGTGCATACGGCCCATCTAGCTTCCCTCTTCCTAAATATTTCTTCTATGCACCATACTATAAAATCTTTCTTATTTTCTATAACTTTGACATCCTCCTCCCCCTAAAGGAAAAGGATTCCTACTGCCCCAATCTTGGTTGTCGATTAGTAACTTCAGAGGGTACTTTCGACCTATCCTTACGGATCTTTCGCTATGACACTCATGTCGAGAGTATTGCCATAGAGGAACTTGCTTTACGAAATCGCGATCTCCTCGCGCATCGACATAAGTCGCATTGTATCGGATTTAGAAATTACACAGAATATAAAATTTTAAAAGACACACTAACTTCGCTCTGAAGGATAAAGTTTGCATGTGTCCGTGGGATCAATTCAACAAGTCTATGATCCTTTTGAGTCTATAAAATCAGTTAGCTACAGTATTTCTTGCTACCTTATAGCAAACTAACCGTAAAGTGCTTAGCTAAAAACATGCAAGGGATCAGACAGTGGAATCCCTTCCTGCCTCAACCTTCCCTCTAAGAGAGTCAACTAAAGAATCCGAGCGTTTTCTCACATGGAACTCTCCTGAATTTTGTCTTTCTTGCCGAAAAACAATATCTGCTTTTATTGCTGAGGAGCCAGGCGAATTGCTTTCATCTTTAGGAGAACTCGCTTCTACCTTTCCTCTAAGAGACTCAACTAAGGAACCTGAGCGCTTTCTAGCACTTAGCTCTCCCGAACTTTGTCTTTCTTGTTGAAAAACAACATCAGTGTTTATCTCACTAAGAGCAGCAGGTTGAGGAGATATTCTTACTGATTCTACACTTATCTCAGGAATCACTTCCAAATTTTTCTTAGATAACCCTACTCCTGCAATCTCCTCAGAAGCAGCGCTCTTTGAAAATTTCTTATACACATCTGCCACAGTTGGAGTAGAACTTCTTCGCCTATCTAATTTAGAGGAATCATCAACAGAAAACCTAGATACTCGCGCCTGATATTTAGCATTAGGAGACCCACTTCTAGACTTGCTTACAATACCTAAAAAGTCCATAAATTAATACCCATCTTAATTAATAAGAACAAATGTTAAACGCTTCAACATTTAATAAGAACAACTATTTTTTATCGTACTCACACAGAATTGTAAAGTTATTTTTTTATTAAATAAACAGGAGGGATATATTCCCCTATTCGTTTTCGAACCCAAAAAGCCCCCTCCTTATTTTTAGGAGGAGCAAAATGGTATTCATAAAGCTCAGCCCGGATGTAGGTGGGAGGCTCTTTTGGAAATGGATTTTTATCAAGGATTTTCAAAACGCCTTTTTCCCCTTCTAAAAGCTTTTGAATGAACGGAATAAACCAAGGATGGTGTTGATAGGAAGACATGGCCGCAAACCACATCTGCCAATCAATTTTATAATGATAAGGAGACAGTAGAGGAGAAACTCTTGTTACAGATCCTGGTTTCCCTTTAAATTCATAAGCAAGCCACTTAGAGTTTTCTGTTACCTTAAGATCTGTTGTCCCCTCGATAATAATTTCTTTTCGCAATCTAGTCACAGATCCAAAAGCTCCATACGTATTAACTAAATGTAGAGAATCGTAGCTTCGGTTCATAGATTGATGATGTGAAAAAAGATTTTTTATCGGCTTAATGCTCAAATAGGCCACAAGTATTGTTACTAAAATAACTAGACCAACGTGAATATTATCGACAGGAAGATTGGGTATTTTCAGATAAGAAAAAAAGACAGACAAAAAAGAGTCGGGAAAACAAGAAAAACAAAGGATAAGTGTTATGTAATTTAGCCAAGAAAGATTCCCACTTAAAATAAGAAGGACCTGGAAAAGAACGGTTAACAATCCAGCTATTATAGCCCCCTCCCCCGGATAAAAAAAGAAGAACGGCACTATCAGCTCAATAAAGTGATTGAAGACAACAGAAAACTTATGAACAAAAATAGGCAATCTATGAAATAACCGACTTAAGGGACCAGGAAGAGGCTGCGTTTCATAATGAAATGTCATACTTGTCAGATCCTGCCAAC
>CANNLR010000041.1 GCA_947505635.1 Chlamydiota bacterium | reverse complement strand
TTTTGAATGGCAAAAAAAAACGAGAATAATAAAAACTTCCAACTAGACACATAACGACCTACTAATAAGGGAATTATGATATATTTTTATTTCGTTCGGCAATATTCAGCAACATCCGGCAATTCGCATTGCCGAATATTGCTGGCTGTTGCACAATCATGATGAGACAGGGTTATAAATTAAGGTAGAAAATGGAAATTGAAAAATTAATCAAACAGCCAGAATCTAAAGTTTTAGAATTCAAAAGCGATCTATCTTCCTTAGATCCTATTCTCAAAACAATTGTTGCGTTTGCTAATACCGCAGGAGGTACACTCCTAATCGGAATTTCTCCACAATCCGAATTACTCGGCGTTGAAAATATTTTCAAGGCAGAGGAAAAATTAGCAAATACTATTGCCGACAACATTCATCCTTCCATGCTTCCTGAAATTGAAATCTCCACTTTAAATAATAAAAACATTCTTATCGTTAAAGTTGCTTATTGGAAAGGCCCTTTCTATCTCAAAAAACTTGGAATGCCAAATGGTGTTTATATCCGACTAGGATCTACAAGCCGTCCTGCTGGCCCTGAACTTCTGGCAGAGATGCAGCGTACAATTTTACAGCCATCATTTGACGAACAACCTCTGCTAGACCTATCTTTGGATAGTCTTGAATTTAAAAAAGCTCAGGATGTTTTTCAGCAAGCAGGGAAAAATCTAAACGAACAAAAACTTCGTTCTTTAGGCGTTCTCGTACAATCTGCTAATAAATTAGTCCCCTCCATTGGAGGCCTTATTCTTTTTGGCAAGCAAGAAATAAGGCAACGATTTCTTCCAGATGCTAGAGTTAGTTGCGCTAGATTTAGAGGAAATGATAAAACAGAGATCATAGATCGTTATGAAGTAGAGGGAACAATTTTAGATGCAGTTAGCGCAGTCCCTAAATTTATCCTACGCAATACCCGTCTATCTGCTAAGATCCAAGGCATTCGTCGAGAAAACATTCCAGAATATTCCCTTACAGCCATAAGAGAAGTCTTAATAAATGCCTTAGCGCACTGCGATTACTCTATCACAGGCTCACGGATTCAGATCGCTATCTTTAATGATCGCTTAGAGATCCAAAATCCCGGCATGCTCCCCTTTGGATTTACCTTAGAAGATTTAAAAGATGGCGTTAGTCGAGTACGAAATCGAGTGATTGCTCGGGTCTTTAACGAATTAGATCTAATGGAAGAATGGGGGAGTGGGTACAAAAGAATTATTGAAGCATGTGTTGCTGGAGGCTACCCAGAAGCCATATGGCAAGAATTAGGAACTTCTTTTCGCGTAATCTTCTACCCTCATGCAGCAACAAGTTTAGAACCAAATAGTTCTAAACCGACACATTTGATAAAAGATTTGCCACCTAAACAAACTGCAATTTTAAATATTTTTGCAGTAGACGAAGACCTTTCCTTTCGGCAAATCATGGAAAGACTCCCTTTCAACATCCCCGAAAGATCCTTACGACATGATTTAGCTAAATTACGCAGCCTAGGTTTTCTTACTTCCAAAACACAAGGAAAGATTATTTTTTGGCATAAAGAGCATTGAATTATCGAATCTTTAAAGGCATAAAAGAAAGATAGTCTGCAGAAGCAAAGATATAATTAACTCCATCTTTTGTCCCAAAGGGCAGACTTTTCTCTTTTACACTATGCAAATGACCAAATACGCAAATATCGATCTGGAACTCTTGTAAAATGCTCGAGACTTTAGAAGGATCTAGTTGCGCACTAATAGGGGGGTAATGGGTAAGGGCTATACGTAAAGAAGCTTTAGAGTCTAAACATTCTAAACTCCGCCTTAACCTTTCTAGCTCTTTTTGAAAAATCTTTTGATTCTCTTCTAGAGAAGTCTTATTTTCCTTCCTCTCTCTCGGGTTTTCTACAAATTCTATAAAAGAGTTAAAATCATATTCCTCTGTATCCCAAAGTCGACTCCCTCCCAAGGTAACATTATTCCAGTGAAAAGCATTATTGTGAATATAATGAATAGAAGAAGGCATGGCAGCATCCATTTTAGCGTTAGAGGCCCACCAGTAATCATGATTTCCCTTTATGATCACTTTCGTTCCAGGAAGCGTATGAATCCAATTTAGATCGATCTTAGCTTGATCTAGCGTAGCAGCCCAAGAGATATCCCCAGGAATTAGAACTAAATCATCGGGGTGAATGCAAGCTTTCCAATTTTTTTCAATCTTATCCATGTACTGTTCCCAAGCAGGGCCAAATACGGACATATCTTTTGAAGGATTCCCAACAGCTAGATGAAGATCTGAAAGCGCCCAAATAGACATATATACAACAAGATAAAATTATAAGGTGAAATCATCAGGAACCACCGTGCCTGATGATATAATGATAATCCCTTCTCGTATAAAGATTCCATCTCCATCGTAATGAGATAGCGACTTTATATTAGTTAAGGTAACTCTATCTCCAATCCTACACCGCTCATCAATGATGGTTTTTTCAATGATACAGTCTTCTCCAATCGTCAAATACGATTCTTCTAAAGTTCCTGCATCTTCATGATTGCCCATAATAATAACATCTTTGATCACAGTTCCTTTGCCTATCCAAGTTCGAAGCCCGATGACGCTATGAATAACTTCTTTTGCTTCGATAAAGCACCCTTGACTTATGATTGAATTTTCAATTTTAGCATTTATAACTTTTGGACTAGGCAATTGATGGGCTTTTGTATAAATAGGTCGATTTGGATCGTCCATATCCAGACATTTCTTTTGATCTATTAAGGCGAGATTAGCCTGATAATATGAGCCCACTGTACCAATATCTTCCCAGTATCCGTCATAAACAAAGGCATAAGTTTTCCCTTTTTTGACTTGCAAAGGAATCAAGTCCTTCCCAAAGTCGTCCCCATTTTCTTGAAGCAAACTAAGAAGGGCTTCTTTTTTAAATACATAAATTCCCATAGAGCCTAAATAACAAGATTTCATTTCTTTTGTTATTTGACAAAAAGAAAATTTCTCCAAAACACTCGGATCTTTGGGTTTTTCAATAAAATCAACAATTTCATAATTGGAAGAAATTTTGAGTAGTCCCATTCGAGTTGCATCTTGTACTCCAACAGGAAGAGCTGCAACAACAAGATCTGCTTTTCTTTCCAAAGCAAATTCTACCATTTTTATCAAATCAATATTGTAGAGTTGATCGCCAGATAAAATCAAAAAATACTCTATGTTAGAATTGCTGATATAATCGATGTTTTTACGAACTGCATCAGCTGTTCCTAAAAACCAATTAGGTCCATCAATAGTCTCTTCCGGACAAAGCATTTCTAAATGACCTTTTTGCAAAGCATTATGAGGATATGTCAACGAAAGATGTTTTTGCAAATTAGAAGCAAAATGCTGAGAAATTACAAAAATTTGAAAAATTTGTGAATTTAAAGAATTAGAAATAGGAATGTCAATTAATCGATATCGACCTGCAAAGCATACAGCCGGCTTACATCGATGTAAGGTCAAAGGATGTAATCGGGTCCCAAGCCCCCCAGCTAACACGATAGTGGCTATTTTCTTATTCAATTGGCTTTTATCTAAAATTGACATTACGACGCTCAAAAAAATTAACTATACTAAAACTCAAGCGATATCAAATCTTGTTGTTTTTTTCAAATATAATATATAGCCGCTTGTTAGAGAAAATGGCAAACACTAGTAATTATCCCTTCTTGTATGATATATTTCAAAAAGCTTAGCCCCTCTAGGAGCGTATAATGGATATCTATGGCCCTTGCTTATGCGGAAGCGGGAAAAAATTTAAATTCTGTTGTTGTTCCTCTTATAAAGAAGGAAAGATTCCTCCGGAATCTAACTTTTGCCCTAATTTACCTCTTTATGACTGCAAAATTCTTTCTGAATGGAAAGAATTAGGCATATCTCCCATTCATGTCGTTCGAAAACTTACCGAAACAACCTACGTTCTAATTAGCTATTTAATCGACTTCTGGTGTTTAGGCCTTAAAGATGCTTTTATAAATTATGGGCTTACTTACTACGACCTTCAATCCATTTTCCAAAAAGGCCCCTCTCTTATCTCTTTGCCTTATGAAGAAGCTAGAGAGCTTATCTTAGGATCCATTGACTTCGCTCGTGATATTCATATAGAACCTCATTCCAGTTGGGAAGGTGTTGTCACCTCATTTATCGAAGCGACTCAACCTCATAAAAAGCAATTCACTTTTGGTAAAGAAGGAAGCCCTTTTTATGTGGCAGGCCCCAAAGATTATATAAAGTACAACCTCCAAGATATTGCTAAAAAAGTCAAAAAAGCCGGTGGAGATTACATCATTAACATTCCAGAAAATAATGGGCACTATGCATAAGATTGGCTTACAATTAAATGAACCTTTTGTAAAGTTAGTAAAAATTTGCAAAAATAAAAATAATATTACAATCGAACAACTTCAAACAGAACTCACTTCTAACGATTCTGCTGTAAAGCCGCTTTACTTTTCACTACTACAAAATACTTCTCTCATTTCTGGCCTAGACGCTATCGAAGTCCTATTTAGAGAAATAGATCTTCCAACTCACGAAAAAAGAAAAATCCTTAAACTTTTACCTTTCCAAATAGAGTCCCAGCTCCCTTATTCATTAGAAGAAGCCATTATAGGACTTCAACTTTCTTTAGACCCTAAAGAAAAAACAGGGAAAGCATCTCTTTTCTCTGCAAGAGCCCCTTCTTTAGAAGCTCACATAGATCGGCATACCAGAAATGGATTTCAATTAGATCAGGTCTCCTGTGTTCCTGCAGCCCTTTTTCGTTTTGTCCAGTTTTTATTTCCTGACACCCCACAAGCCATACTCTTACATGTCGAAGAGCAAACAAGCGTAGCTCTTTATTTGGAAAATAGACGCATTGTCTTTTCTCATACCTTCCCTATTGGAGCAAAAAGACTAGCTTCTCCAGAAACTCTGCCTCAAGCACAAAAAGAATTAGATAGGATCTTCGCTTTTTTAGAAAAAAAAATCCCAGAATCTTGTTCTACCTTTATTATAAGTGGTGACCTTTATAAATACCCGATCATCCAAGAGCTCTTCCTTTCTAGCCTCCCTCCCTCCTTACAATTACACCCCTTTCCTTCTTATGGACCCTACGATGCCCTTACTTTACAATCTTATGCCATTCCGATAGGACTTGCCTTAGAGGGTCTTCTCCAAGATGGAAAATCCTTTTCTTTTTGTCAGGAACCTTTTTCTACTCCTTTTATGAAAGAGAAAAAAAAGAAAAAATTCCTTTCTTTTGTAGCAGGAACCCTCATGCTAGCCTGCACCCTATTCTTGATGGGAAATATTTATTTAGAGCAAAAGAAACATCAATTAATAAAAGGATTTTCCCTTATTTCGCCTAAAGAAATGGCTCCCATTCACACAATCCAAGATCTTGAAAAAGAATTAGCTTCCTTAGAAACTCAGGAACAAAAAGAACATAAAAATTATTCTATTGTCCTTCCCTTAGCTAATGTTTCAGAAACCTTAGCTTTTTTAAGCGCTCATCCTGCCTTTTCTAAAGATATAGAAATTACTAAAATAGACTATCAACTTGTTAAATATCCTAAAGCTACCTTGCCAAAAGGTCCCTATTTAGGTAAAATCGATATGGAAATATTAGCACAAAACAGTAAAAGTGCTACAATATTCTATGATAAGTTCTGTCAAAATAACCCGCTTATTAATACAAAAAAAGAAATATTATGGAAAGAAAACGGATCAACATACTCCCTGTCCTTTTATCTAAAATCTCACAAAGAAATTTCTCCATGAAATTCTTTTGCTTTAAAAAATTTTCCCTTACTTCAAAAACCTTGCCCTGGCTTTCTTTTTTATCCATTCTCCCTCTTATTGCCTCTTTTTACTTTTTGTATGCTAAACAACAAAAAATAGAGGATCTAGCGGATAAAGTGTTATTTTTACAAACGAAAATAGAAAAGAAAAAGCAATACCATTTACAGGAAAGTAGAATTTTTTCTCAAATAAAAAAGGCCAATCCCAACTATTTACAAGAGCAATTAAGCTCCATGCCTTTTTTAGTTCCCGAACAACAAAAATGGAAAATGTGTCTAGCTCAACTAGGATCTTCTCTTGATATGCAAAAAAAATATGCTTTTCTAGAAACGCTAGATAATAAAATCGAATTTTCAGAAAGCTCCCTACAAAAAACACCTCTTTTTGAAGAAAGAGAATTTTCTCAGATAAACCCGATAAAGCTTAACGAAGAAGATTTAAAAAATCTTCTCCGTTCTATTGAAGGAGACTCTACAACTTCTTATCAAGCTCCTGAAGGGGCTCCTCAAATCCTTATGACCTCTTTTTCTTTGAAAAAAAGCACTCTTCCCGAAATGCAAGGAAAAATTTACATAATACAAATGCAACTACTTACTAGACAAAGGTCTCAATAATGAAAGCAAAGACTCCCCTCTATCTTCTTTTCTTGACCCTAACTTTTTTTTGTGGATGCTCACAAAAATCTCAAGAAAATGTCAAACCTATACTAGTGAGCATCCAGGTTATTGATAGAAATGGATTTTCAGAAACCATCAGTGCAAAAAATCGACTCACTAAATATCAAAACGTTGATTTTTGCGATCCACAACCTTATCAAAAAGTACTTAGAGTATTTAGCAAAAATAAAGAAGGAAAATCAACTTCTTCTATCACAAGCTACCATACCAATGGGCTTATTTGGCAATATCTAGAAGTTGTAGATGGAAGGGCACATGGAACTTACAAAGAATGGCATTTAAATAATCAGCCTAAAATGGAACTTACTATCATTGAAGGAATCGCAGAACTTTCAGAAACAGCGCCAACTTCTTGGGTATTTGAAGGGAAAAACACCATCTGGGATGAACAAGGAGCTCTTGTTGCCAAAATTCTTTATGATAAAGGAATGTTACACGGCGATTCTTTTTACTACTATCCCAATGGGGCTATCAAAAAACACATCCCCTATATCCAAGACAAAATTCAAGGATCCATCTTTTTCTATTCTGAAGAAGGAGCTGTCTTAGAAACCATTTCCTATCTGAATGACAAACCCCATGGGAAGGCCAAATCTTGTGCCTTAGAGGGAAATCTCTTATATGAAGAAGAATGGAAAAATGGAAATTTAATAGAAGGTGTTTACTATAGCGATACAGCCACTATTTTAGCTTCGATATCTAAAGGGTCGGGACAAAGGGCAGAATTCGAAGGAAAGGCCCTTAAACAGCTTGTAGAATACCGAGAAGGTGTCGCTGAAGGACTCGTTCAATGTTTTGATGATATGGGATCTCTTACAAACACCTATCATCAAAAAAATGAACAAAAGCACGGAGAAGAAAAAATATACTACCAGACAAACTCTTCTGGTGAAATAACTCAAGTAAAAATCCTCCTTAACTGGCAAGAAGACATATTGCAAGGGACTGTGAAAACTTGGTTTACTGACGGAGTACAAGAAAGCCAAAAAGAACTTTATCAAAATAAAAAAAACGGCCCTTCTTTAGCTTGGTATAAAAATGGAAATCTAATGCTATCTGAAGAATATGAAAACGACATTCTCGTATCCGGGACCTATTATAAAAAAGGAGATAATAAGCCTGTTTCTCGTGTTAGCAATAAAAAAGGAACAGTATCTCTTTATGATCCAGATGGCTATTTTTTAAAAAAGATCCCCTACGAAAAAGGGCTTCCTCTTTTAGAAAAAGAATGACCTCTAAAGCGTTACTCCGTCTAGAAGCTCTACAAATCCTCACTAGCTTACAGGCTACAAGAAGAGAAGAGGCTGCTTTAGCAGCCTTCTTGTTTTTTACTTCTCATCTAAAAACTACCCGACAAAATGTTCTTTCTTTTGCAAGTAATCCTCTAGAAATAAATCTATGGCCACTAAACCAATGGCTAGTAAAACATCACAGACTTTTCCTTCCTAAAATAGAAGAACAATCCCTTAGCCCTTATGAAATATTTAGTTTTGAGCAACTCATCCCTTCTAAACATTCTATCAAAGAACCAGATCCTAACGTATGCAGAAAAGTGTCTTTAGAAGAAATAGATCTAATACTTGTGCCAGGTCTTTATTTTGATGACCATTTTCATCGTATAGGCTATGGAAAAGGATACTTTGACCGTTTCCTTTCTACTCTGCCTCATGCTCTAAAATGGGGTGTTGGCTTTAAAGAACAAAAAAAAAACAAACTTCCTCAAGAATCTCATGACATTTGTTTAGATAACATTTTATTATTTTAATGATATTGCATATAACTAAGTTTACCCTGAAAAGCCATTTTCCAATCTGTCTAACAGCTGCTGTAGCTTTTTTGGACTCTAAAATAATCCCAAGTCCTTGAGAATCTTTAGAAAAGAGACTCACATCATATCTTCCAAGATCACTTTCTCTATTCGATTTTATTTCATAGTTTTCTTCTTCTAAGGAAACTACAAGACCAAGGACAAAGGGATGATAGACCCTCTCAATGGGGAGTTAATCCCATCTAAGCGTTTAGCTTCCTCACAAACTGTTGTCAAAGATCTGGAGGTAATCACTGAGCAACTGGGCTTGGGGAAGTTATTCAAATATTATATTCTGTGTAACATTATTTTAGATGTCTACATAGATATTGAGCTTTTAAAACCTCTTAACAACATCTAAAGTAAGCTCACCTAATTGATAGTTTACTCCAAACTCCCCCTTGGCGCTAAGACTTAACTGAACCGGATTCTTTTTTCCTATGGAGCAGATAAAGTCCATTCCAACTAAAGCAAGATTGAGGTTTTGGTTAACAGCTGTTACGGTAAAAGAAGAGGGCGTTCCCACTAAGGAGGTATTCACAGTCCCAATACCGTAGGGCTTTTCAAAGACGTAAGCAACTTGTTCTTTCATCACAAAAGAGCCCCAGTCTTTTTCCCAGTTTTCAAAGAACTTCAAGCCTGTCTCACTTCGAACCATCGAAGAGTTATTCCTTTTTTGAGTCGCGTTAAAGGGGGAGGCTCCATGTTCTTGATACCCTCTTTGCCAAAGGATAGCTAAATCTGCTGAAGTATAAGGAGTGATCACACCAAAGGGTAGCTTGAATCTATACCCAGTCTCTAAATGAGGAATAACCTGCCAAGAGAAAATATGAGCTTTAGCTTCTTCTGATACTCCGGGGAAAACAATATCTCTTATATTGTGAGTCTCATTGAAAACACCCCAAATAGCTGGAGAAAAGTAAAAAGAACCTATAGGGGCGTTACCATAAATCGAAGCGAAATAAGAGTTGATATGTCCACGGCCCATGTGGTTGCTGTCATGAAAGTAAGTTCCTGAATATCCTAAAGCAAAACCTGCTAATCCCTCTCCCATCTTGTGATCAAAGCCGCCAAGGGCTCCACCCACTGCATAATGAAACGCCGGATTGTGCTGAGAGGATTTTTGGTGAGCTAGCTCCCCAAATCCTAAACCCCATGCAGAAAAATCTCCCTGAGAAGGACTAGGATTTCCAATCATCTCGTCATTTGCATCTACAAGTAATGCTGCAATGCTTGGATTTTGATCTTTTACAAAAGATCTGCTACCATCTATATGAGAAGCTAAAAGACCACTTAACGAAAAGGCATTTTGCTCTACAATGTAGGTCCCAAATGCATTCCTTGCCGGAGAAATGGCATCCATAGCTGTTTTTAAGTCATTTCCTTCTAGGCCATTTACGAGAAAAAAAGTTTCATTAGAGGCGTATTTATTCATATAGTCAGCAACAGAGCGCCTGTTCCCTGTCAAAGAATGCGTATTGATCAGTTGAGCTTCATAGGAAAGGTATAAGGAATCTCCATCTTCTCTTAGACTGAAATTGTATCCGGAAAGCCCTCCGATAAGGTTATCAAATTGCCCTGTAATATTGCCTGCATTGATAATTTGATAGGTTTTAGTTCTTTCATACAATCCTGCATCTTGCACGACCTCTACGGTTCCATCTAAAGCTGCTGTTCCAACTACATTTAAAAGTGAGGCTACGCTAGGATCTAATTCTATCAATAGAGTTGAGCTTGAATTAAACTCAATGGAATCTACTGTTAAAGTCCCAATAGATCCTCCGGGTGCTACGATACAACTACCTGCTAAAGTAACAGGACCTACACTACCAGTTCCTTTTAAAGTGCCCCCCGATATAGACAAGCTTGAAATATCTGCCATAGAACCTTGCATGAAAAAAGTTCCACCCGTCATACTGACACTGCCGGTATTGGTACTTGTGCCTGTAAAAGTTAGAAAACCACTCCCTTCAAAAGCAAGGGCTCCATTACCACTAAAAGATCCAGCTAAAGTCTGTACTCCTGAATCTAATAAAGTAAGGCTCTCCGTAAGTATAATAGCGTCGGTAAGGGCCGAGGAGCTAAGAAATGTAACCTCAAGAGGGTTATTAACTGTGCATGTACTTCCATTTTGCAAAAAAAGACTACTCGTTGTCCCCCCTCCTTCCCCGCTAAATACAAAAGCGCCCCCATCCATGTAGTAGTTCACAACACCATCGGTTGTGATGGTTCCATTCATGGTAAGAACCCCACCTATATTCACAAAAATGCTTGAGGTAGTATCTACATCATTTATCAAATCGTCAAGAGTGCAGTCTCCTGAAATGCTCATTTGAAAGCCATCTACGGTAATATCAGCCTCTTTTAAGGTAAAAGAAGAGGCTTCTAACAACAGTGGGGGATTATTGGTCGTGTCAAATATCCCAATTTCATTACTTCCGGGAGCTCCTATTGGATCCCAGTTGGTGTCCTCTAAAAGATTATTACTATCAAAACCACCAACCCAAGATGAACCTGATATCGCTTCAAGCAACTGGGGAGCCATAGTGAGCGTTGTTGTTAAGAAAAGGGAGATGATTTTTTTGTTTCTCATGGATAAAACTCTTTGTTTATGTATAAATAAATTTATATGTAAAAAAAATTATATTACAAGTTTATTAATCTTATCCTTATCAAGTCGATAAACCCAAAGGCCCATTTTTCCAAAACATTTATGTCCTAGAACTTCAGCTCTCGAAGGTTTTTTTACATACTCTTCCCAAGATATATTCCTTTTAGCAAAAGAACTTACCAAGGCTTTTCCTTTTTGCATATCTCCCACAAAGTAATGAGAATACAGGTAGCTTACAACTTTCGGATCAAAATACTGCAAATCTAAAGGCTCCCTATTATAACACTCAAAAAGCTGCCTTTCGACACCCTTTTTATCAACACCTAGATGTGGCAATCCAAATCCTGTATATAATCTCGGGCTTTTGGATAAACAAACAACGTGATCCCCCCTAGACTCCCCCGACGGATGTTTAGCTACATATTCTTTGATATTAGAAAAATAACAAATATCTCCCACCTGAATCTCATCTTCCAATCCGATTTGTTTGTGAGTGATAATCTTACTTAATGGAGACAAATTTCCAGATAGTCTAAACTCTGAAGCAAATACAACATCGAATTTTTCTTCTCCTAAAAACTTCAATAAAGCTTTATAGATCGCAAGCATAACAACAGTTGTGCAGTCTAAAAAAGAAAGCCCTTCTTCAATTTTAGCAAGAGCCTTTGATGGTTTGACCCCCATTTTTAGTAAAAAGGTAAATGGGTGATATCCCGTTGGACTTTTCTTGTCTTCAAGATGAGAAATAACTTCTAAAGAAGCCATTCCCTGAAAAAAGGCCCTTTGTAGCTTTTCATCGATAGAATTCTGAAGGTTTTTAGCTAAAAGAGTTCTATAATACTCCGCCCCATACCAAACACCTCCCTTCAAAGCCTCCTGATCTACCAAGGCAAGATCTACTCTAGCATTTGCTTCAAAGATAATCCTCTGCAAAAAGGATATAAAACATTCAACAAACTCCACTACCTTCTCCAATTGTTATTTTTCACCTTCAGTAGTAAAATAGCTCAAGTAATAATTGGTTAAACCAATTATTAATTCTAAGCCTGATTCCTGGTCAGGTTTTAATTCTTGATAACGCAAGTTTTTATAAATCAGCCGAAAGTCATAAACTTGTGGAGGCGGCGGGATCCAAGCTTCTTTTTCTTCCCTCTTACTCTCCTGATCTCAATCCTATTGAAAAATACTG
>CANNLR010000040.1 GCA_947505635.1 Chlamydiota bacterium | reverse complement strand
GGGATGATTCTACCTTTGAAGAGCTGGAACAAATCCTTTATGAAGCAGATCTTGGAACGGCCTGCGTAGACGATTTTGTTAGCTACCTAAAATCAGAGCTTCGACAAAATCCTACAAATGACATCTCCGTTATTTTAAATAAACTAAAAGTGCGATCTTTAGAAATCTTAGAAAAGCCCTCCTCTATTACACCAAAACCTCCTTCTTCAGACGAGCCTCTTGTCATTCTTGTTATCGGCGTCAATGGTAGTGGAAAAACGACATCCATAGCTAAACTGGGACTTCATTTTCAAGAAGAAGGAAAAAAAGTTATCTTTGGAGCAGGAGACACCTTTAGAGCCGCAGCCATTGACCAACTGACTCACTGGGCAACAAAAATTGGAGCTGACATTGTTAAATCAACGCCAGGTAGCGACCCTTCTGCTGTAGCCTTCGATGCCTTAACAGCGGCTAAAGCAAGAGGTGCCGATGTTGTATTATTAGACACAGCAGGTCGGTTACAAAACAAAATAGAGCTCATGCAAGAGCTTGCAAAAACTAAAAGAATTTGTGAAAAAATTATCCCTGGATCTCCTCACGAGATTTTTCTCGTCTTAGATGCAACAACAGGACAAAATGCTTTAGACCAGGCTAAAGTCTTTCATGAACACGTCCCTTTAACAGGCCTCATCCTTACTAAACTTGATGGATCTGCTAAAGGGGGCATTATTCTTTCTATCTACAAAGAACTAGGAATTCCTATCCGTTGGATAGGGCTTGGGGAGCAAGCTGAAGATCTTATCCCTTTTGATCCAAAAAGCTATGTAGAAGCCTTACTAGACAATTAGGAGTATATTATATGTTGCCACTTAATACTTATTTTACCCCACCAAGTTCTCCGGATAGACGTGGAAATTGTAATTTTTCTCCTACAAAGACAAACGACACTTCCTTTTCTTCTTATCTGGGAGCTAGCTACCCAAGCGACACCACTTCCTCCGACAAAGTAATCACTTTTTCCCAAAAAATAGCTAACTTTCTTTACTGGGATGCGACAACCTCATCAACACGATCCCCCTTACAAAATTCTCCCTCAAAATTAGTAGAGCAACGAAGCAAAAAAATAAATGCCCTAAATCAAGAAAAAACTACTTTGTTAAGAGCTTGCGAAAGTGAACCCGCCTTAGCAGCCTGTGTAGAACGTCTAGCTAAAAAAGCTTCCCTTCCTCACCCCTCTGCTATCTTTTACGGAAGATTGCCTACAAATACTCAGACCTCAGTCAATGAGACGGTCGACATTCTTTTACAAGTGGAACAAGTCCAAAAAAATATTACATCAACTTTAACTTATCGATCTCCTTTAAAAGATGATACTCGTAAAAATGCCGCTATTGATCGATGCATCGAAGGCTCTCTTCTCCTTGCTGGCAATTCAGAAGATTTAGAAAATGCGCTAAAAAGACTTCCTCAACAAACAAACCACTCTCTTGCCCCCCTTGTAAAGTCCACAATTTCGCGTTCTGAATACATGAGTAGAACATTAATAGATATTACAACTGATCGAATCCAGAGCCTACCCCCCACCCCAACAAGAAAACATAGATAGGTAAAATTCGAATAGTCTGGCATGAGGTGCTTTACAACATCTCATCGCCAATACCACCTATAAAATCCATATGAAACAATAAATACAAATCTTTTAATTAATCAACTATGTCAACAATAAAAAATGTAACTCAAAACACAGCTGATTATCAAGATGACTTCGATAGAGAATTCTTCCGTAACGTTGGTGAAAACTTTGAAATAGCTGAAAAATTCTTCAGTGAGACTGCTCTTCAAGCCACAGCCATATCTTCACAAAAATCATACACACTACATCCAACAACCTCAGATGGATCCGCAGCCCTTAACCTTCATCTTCAATCTCTATATAATAAAGCAGCCCCATCAAGCCTTTTAAGCATACCAAATACAAAAAAAAGATCTTTGATAGAATCTGAAAAACTTCTAGCAAAAGAAATTAAAAAACATAAATACGAACTAAAAAATCTAAAACAGGCCACAGAGTTAGAGAAAGAAACCTGTACAAGGGTTTTAGAAGAAAAAATCAAACAACACAGATTCAACTTAGCCTCAAATAAAAGAGAACTTCAATCAACAGTCTCAGCAAGCAGGAAAGCACTCTCTGAAAAAGCAAAAGCGGAAAAAGACTTGAAAATATTAAGGTCTCAAATATCCATTCTTTCAGCTCCCTACTGCGATAAATGTAATGAAGTTAAATTGGATATACCCCCCACATGTACACCTTCCATCGGCTCATCTTCCATACAAAATGCTATTTCGACAAACTCCTTACCTACGATAAATTGACACCTAGAAATCGTCAGCTCTTTACAATCTTATGCTCCATGGCATCGCAATATACACGCGTAGATTTTCAAGAACTAACGAAAAGGCATGGGACGAACTTAGAGAAGAAGCTAAAGCAAGTATTTTACAATCGTTAACGAATGCACTCCACATTAAGATACGCTTCCCCAGAAGAATTTGAGCAATTTTGGCGGAATCAACGTAGATGCATTTAAAAAACATGTTCTCTGTATCTAAAAAAAGGTTGCACTATCAAATAATAACAATCAAAAACCAATCCAAAAGTGGATAGGTTTTTACACGTCTATTGCCAGAGAATGGCACCCTCAATGTTCTAGGAACAGTACCTTCAATGCGTCGGAATACCCAATTATCGCAAAAACAACATGTTTAAAAAAAATTGACTAATTTCAGGGAATCGTTTTTAATGCTGCCTTATTAAAATGAGGTTTGCTTTGAAAAAAACATCATATAGACCTTCTCTTCGAAGGTGGTTTTTTTCCACGATACTAGTCTGTTCGTCCGTGTATTTGGAAGCTTCTCAAGAGACATTACCAGTCTTGGAAAAAGAGGAATCGCTCAAGCCAAATGTGCAAGTTAGTGCTGATTTTCTTTATTGGACGGCAAGAGAGGCTGGTTCGGATGTTTGGGCTGAGGTTATTACGTCTCATGGAACTACTTCATTAGATGATTTAAGAGCTGTTAGTTTTGGATGGGATCCCGGTTTTAGAGTCGGTGTCGGCTATAAAACCAGGTACGATTTTTGGGACACAAAGTTTACATATACATGGTTTTATACGAAGGGAAAAGATCAGGTTAATAGCTCCGCTGGAACCGTTCATTCTTCTTATACCGGTGGTTTTTTAATTGATAACACAACAGGGGTTGGCATATCAGGTCCTGCCTATCAAGCTGCAAAAATTGCATGGAAAATTCGTTTTAATATTTTTGATTGGGAGCTTGGTCGTAAATACCAAGCGACAAAGTCTTTGTCTTTTAGACCGTTTTTAGGTTTAAAAGGGGGCTGGATTAATCAAAGTATTAACTCTTCATGGTTTAATCCAGATTTAACTACATTTGTAGGAGCAGAGCCTTTTTCTGTAGGCTATGAAAATCTAAAAAATGACTTTTGGGGAATAGGTCCGTCTTTTGGTGTGGATTCTAAATGGTGTTTGTACTCAGGCACAAGTAACTCTTTGAATCTTTTTGGGAATTTATCAGGGGCCTTAATGTATGGTCACTGGAAATTTAAAGATGTGTATCAAAATGATATAGGACAAAAAATCAACGTAGGCTCAAGTCCGATTAGCGGTGGTGCAACGATGGGTCGACTTGTTATGGGGCTTGGATGGGATGTGCATTTATATAAGGGACGATATCTTCTTTCTTCAAAAATAGGATATGAAGCGCAGTGTTGGTTGGATCAGCTGCAATATTATTCTTTCACTGGGGGAAGGCTTGTGAATGAATTAACATTACAAGGAGGTACGCTTGAATTTACATTTGCTTTCTAAATATAGCCTCGTTGTTTTGATGTCTTCCCTATTCCTAAATGAGGAAAAGATTTTTGCAGATAATTCAGAGAGTGTTTCTCTTGCGCAAGATTGCAGGATACTCAACGAACCTTTGCATAGTTGGTCTGTTTCTGCAGACTTCTTATATTGGTTCCCTTCGGAAGAGGTTTCTAATATTTGGGCCGACATCATCACGATAACACCGGATAATTCAAGTAGCTGGGAGGTTCCAAGTTTTGATTTAGACTGGAATTACGGTTTTAGGTTAGGGGCTGATCGTAAATTTGGCTCTGATGGATGGGATTCTAATTTTAGTTGGACTTGGTTTCAAACAAAGTCTACCCATTCTATTGTAGCAGGACCTTACCAAACCGTCTCTGCTGAATTTTTTGCAGCCTTTTTAGGTAACCTTAAAGATGGGGGTGACTCTATTTTAGAAACAAAGGGCCATTGGACTTTATTGTTTAACATGTTTGACTTGGATCTTGGAAGGGATTTTCAAGTGAGTAGATCTTTATCTATCAGGCCTTTTTTAGGTTTAAAAGGGGGATATATTCATCAGCCGATAAAAATCGATTACTCCGATATTGGTGAAAAAGATAGCGAAGGTCACTATTCAGGGCAAGAAAATTTAAAGAATAACTTCTGGGGAGTTGGGCCTTCTGGTGGAGTAAATACAGTTTGGATGTTAAGCAATTTTCATTCCAACTTCTTTAATCTTTCAGGAGATTTTTCTATGGCTACGCTGTGGGGAAATTGGGTTTGTTCCGATGTATATACTACAAGTCTTGGCGATAGCTATACTGTAGCTATGAAAAATTCTTCTTTAGGAGCTTTGATGTTTAGGGGATTCTTAGGTATGGGGTGGGATGCTTATTTCAACCATTGCCGTTCCTGCCTTAGCTTGAAGCTTGGATATGAGATGCAGATTTGGATTAACCAGTTTAGGTTGTCAACATTGCAACTGCAGCGCTTGCATGGAGATCTCACCTTGCAAGGAATAACTTTAAAATGTGCCTTTGAATTTTGAGGGACGACGAATGATTAGAATAAAGCCGATGTTTTTTGTTGAGGTGATTTTATCTTTGATGATGGTGAGCGCTTGTGCCGATTCGCCTTCTCTAAATTCTTCATTTCGTCCCAAAACGCAGAGTAAGACAAGCGATTTGTATGCTCAGTTTCTTTATTGGTTTACAGGTGAAACCTTAGATTTTGCTTATGTAGAAAAAGGGGACCCTGACAATTTTGATCACTCTTATAAAATCTTAGATTTTGATGGGGCTCCGGGATTCCGCGTGGGATTTGGATATAATTTAAGCTATGATGGCTTAGATACGCAAGCTAGCTATACATGGTTTCATTCCACAGGGTCATCTCAGGCAAAAGGGGTGGTAACATCTGTTTCTTTAGCAGCAAGGCTGTCTGCTTTGGAACCTTTTGATCTGATAACTGCTGACACTAACCTCCATTATAATATCTTTGATGTCGATTTAGGTCGTAATTTCTTCATAAGCAAAAGAATTGCGATAAGACCTTCTCTTGGCATTAAAGGGGGATGGATCAATCAAATTATTCATGTTAATGTTGCCAAATATGATGTTTTAGATCTTATCAACATTTATGGGCAAGACGTTTTCCATAATAATTTTAGTGGCGTTGGTCCGAAAGGAGGAGCTACAGGAAAACTTCTACTTGGCGATGTAAATAAAGGTTGCTTTAGCATTCTTGGAACTTTGGAAGCAGGTTATTTGTGGGGAAGCTGGGATATATCAGATAAGTACCTAGACACCTTGGGTACAAAGATCTCCTTAAAAACATCGCCTCGGAATTTTGGAGCGATGGTGTGTCATGGTTTAATAGGATTGGGTTGGGACTGTAGCTTTAATAAGGATCGGAAGCATTTTTCTGTTCAATTGGGATATGAAATCGAAGATTGGTTGAATTATCTTCAAATCTTTACAAATATCTCGGGCTCTCAAAATACTGATCTTATCCTTCAGGGGGTAAATTTCGGGATGAGAGTTGATTTTTAAAAGAAGATTAAAAAAGAAAGGGCTTTTAACAGTATCTCTTTGGTTGCTCAAACTCGAGTTCTGAGTGCTTGTGATCCTGCTACCATTTAGTGGACATAAATCGGTAGTAGGGGCTGTGCATCAACAGTCTCAGCAAGCAGGAAAGTACTCTCTAAAAAAGCAAAAGCGGAAAAAGACTTGAAAATGCTAAGGTCTCAAATATCCATTCTTTTACAAGCGCCGATTCAAGTTAGAACTACACCACGGGAGTTAAAAAAAAATAGTTAAGTTAAGAGATTAGTCAAGGTCCTTATAAAAAACTACATCCTACACCAAATTCAAGAAAAAAATCCAATAACATCTCATCTTTATGGTTTCAGACGTTCCTTTTCTCTATGCAATCATGGGAAAACTCTGAATAAAAAAAGTTCAGTATGAACAGATGATAGCCACTGGAAGCACCTCAGGCCTTCTTATTGACAAGGCCAGATGGAATTAATCTTCAATCCATCTCTTGTCTTTTCTTAAGTTTTTTGTCATACTACAAAAAACCGTAAGAAAAGAGCCTACCCCATGCATAAAAGAGCCTATTTGCACTCTCCTTTTTGTGAAGCGACGATTAATAAAGATAATCGCTCTTTACTCCTCCAATTTATTTTAAAAGAGCTCTTCCTGTCTCATTCCCTTTGCCAAACTTCTAACGAAAAGCCCCTATTACGATTACAAACATTTTCTCCTCTTTCTCTATCAACATTGACAGAAAGCGCTCCCCTAGATCGAATCCAAGAACATGCTACTTTAATCCCCTTAGCCTTCCCTTTTAAAGCAGTAGAAACAGAGATCTTCGCTCACTCCCTTTCTAATGCAGTAACCCTACTTTATAATCTCAGTAAATGTCCCACACCGCCTGAAACGTTTGCTTCTCAAATAGCAAACTATCTAAGACAAATGTTTTTCTTACTTGAACCTTTCATAGAAGAATGTAAAAATGATGGCAGTTTTTTGTTTTTCCTACTTTCAAACCATAAAGATATTAGCTTGCTATCTCACACCAAGTACCTTCCATCCCTACTTAAAAAACTCCATCCCCAAGGGTTATCTTTTATTCAAGAATGTATATGTGATCGTTTTTATAAAAAGGGGTTTGCCTACCTAATTCCAGAAATTAAATCACTCGTAAAGCAAATAAAAAAAAGTGTAACCTCATGAGACCTTCTAAGGATGCTCTCATTAAACAAGCTCTTTCCTTACTCAAAGAAAGTCTTTCTCCTCAAGGAGAATTTCTTGTTCAAAAACGCCATATTAAAGCCATCAAAACAGCTATTTCTCCTAAAAAGGTAGAACTAGTTGCCCACACACCTTTTTTTGAACCTATTATAGAAAGAAAAACAAACAAAAAACCTACCCTTCTTCAAGAAGTTCTTATACAGAAAGCTGTTGAGCCAGAAAAAACTCTCAAAGAAAAACCTATTCTTGCTTTTGCAGACTTTACTAAACCCCTTCATCGCCTCTTCCCCTACTTTCTTCTCAAAGAAAACCCACCTGATGATAGAACTGCCCTTGCGATGTCAAATCCTTCTTATATACAAGCACTAGAAGCTGATGTTGTGATCTTCACTTTTCAAGAAACTCCTGAATCTGATTTATTTTTACAAAATATCGGACAAGCCATCACCCGCTATCACACGCCTGCCTCTATATTTTTTGTAGCTTCTTGTAAAACAGAAGATGAACTATCTTTATTCTTGGAACAGATGCGGGCAAAGCTCGTTTTAGCACCTCCTATTCTCATGCAAAAAAAGCTTTTTCTCCCTTTTGTAAAGGAATTACCCGTCTCCTCAGAATACTTTCTCCATAAAAGTCGATTAGTTCTTTTAGAACCCTTTACTCACTATTTCACCCACCCTCAGAAAAAAAAGGTCCTTTGGCAGACTCTATGCACCCTCCTCAAAAGCCCCAATACGCCGGCATAATCCTCGATAGAGCTGTAGATAAGGTTCTAGATTATGCAATTCCTGTTAACCTTCAAGATAAGATCCGCATAGGCTCTCGTGTAGTGATCCCACTAAAAACATCGACCGCTAAAGGAACTGTATGGCAGCTAAGCAGCACAACCTCTATCCCTGGAGTTAAACCTATATTAGAAATAGCCATTGAACCCTCTGTTCTTACTGAAGATCTTATTCAACTAGCAAAATGGATGTCTCACTACTATGCAACACCTCTTTATAAGATTCTAAAAATAATCTTACCTGATCACATTAAGGAACATCAAAAGCAGATGATAGAAAAAAGGGTTGTAAGTCTTGTTCCTCAAGAAGAACTCTCTGCCCTAGCCTTATCGTATCAAGCTAAAGCACCTTCAAGAGCTGCTATCCTATATGCCCTTCTTAAAAAAGGAGATCTCATCTCTGTTAGCAATCTTGCTAAAGAAGCTAAGACCTCAATAGCTCCGATAAACACTCTTGTTAAACAAAACATCCTTTCCTTACAAGAATCTCCAAGAGAATCTTCTCCTGTTTTTGAAGCCGATTACTTCCTCTCCCCTCCTAAAAACCTCTCTCTTGAACAAATGAATGCTTTTACCTCGATAGCAACAGATATGAAAAAAAACTCTTTCAACACGCATCTCATCTATGGCGTTACAGGAAGCGGAAAAACAGAGATCTATCTACAGGCAATCGATTTAGCCCTTTCTCAAGATAAGGGTGTTATCTTCTTAGTTCCAGAAGTTGCTCTAGCCACACAAACTCTAGAAAGACTAAAAAGCCGCTTTGCAGAAAAAATAGCTGTCTTACATCATAGGGTCTCCTCACTAGAACGAAAAAATGATTGGCATAAAATTCAATCTAAAGAAGTGCGCATCATTGTCGGTGCAAGATCTGCAATTTTTAGCCCTATCCCCAATCTAGGTCTCATCATCATTGACGAAGAGCAAGAAACCTCCTATAAACAATCCGGAGGAAGCCCCTACTATAACGGAAGAGATGTGGCCATCATGAGGGCTAAATTCTGTAAAGCCGTAGCTGTTTTAGGAAGTGCGACCCCAAGCTTAGAAAGTTATCAAAATGCTATCCTTGGCAAATACACTTTAAGCACCTTAACTCATAGACCCAATACAGCCACCTTACCTAAAGTACATATTGTAGATATGAAAGAAGAATTCATGAGAAAAAAGGGATGGACTCTTTTTTCAGATCCTCTCTTATCTGCTATTAAAAAAAGGCTAAAACTAGGAGAGCAGTCCTTATTACTGTTAAATAGACGAGGCTATCATACTTCTCAAGTATGTCTACAATGCTCTTACGCCTCTAAATGCCCTCAGTGCGAAACTCTCCTCACCTTCCATTTAGACGAAAATAAGTTGCACTGTCACCTTTGTGGTTATCAGATTCCTCCTCCGAGAAATTGTCCTTCTTGTAAAAGTGAAACCCCTATGAAATTTAAAGGCGCTGGAACCGAAAAAGTTGAAAAAGCTTTATATAGCATTTTTCCTGAATGTCGGATCTTGCGCATGGATGCTGACACTACGAAAAAACGGGGCAGCCATGAAACACTCTTTAAAAAATTCAGATCTGGAAAAGCAGACGTTCTTGTTGGAACACAAATGATTGCCAAGGGATTACACTTCCCCTCTGTCACCCTAGTAGGGGTCTTAAATGCTGACACAGCCTTAAGCATTCCCGATTTTAGAGCTTCAGAATCCCTCTTCCAGCTTGTAACGCAGGTTGCAGGAAGATCAGGAAGAAGCGATCTTCCTGGTGAGGTCTTTATCCAAACCCTTAGCCCTACCCAACCGACCTTACTCCAAGCAGCCGACCAAAATTACACTTCTTTTTTTACAGAAGAATCTCAAATTCGTCAGCTCTTCGACTATCCTCCTTTTACCCATCTTATCAAGATCATCTTAACAGGTCCTGATGAAGCCCTTACCAAACAAAAAGCAGAAGAAGTAAGAGCTTCCTTAATTCAAAAGCTCCCTCCTACTTTCACTTTTTTACCTGTATCTCCCTCTGGTCATGCTAAAATAGAAAACCGTTACCGTTTCCAATTTCTTCTTAAATCCCCAAAAGTCCTCTTAGCCTCTTCAGCTCTTTTAGAATTACAAAATCGATTTTATCATGCCCATATTCAACTCTGTATTGATATCGATCCCTCTTCTACTTTTTTCTAACGATAAGACACTTCAAAAAACGATTGTCATATAATAAAATAACTCTTATCTTAAAAATAACAAACTATACCTTAACAAGAGAGCCCTGTGAAACTACCTGAAAAATTCAAACTCCTCTTCTCTAAAGGAACTCCTTGGGTAGAAAAGTTTTTACATCAATACGTAAAAAAGCTTTCTTCATCAGAGGCTTTCAAAGTATCTAAAAAATTCTACAAAGAAATCACCAAAATTAATGAGGCTATTATAGCTTCAGACCTTCCCGTAAATCTAGAATTAGCTCATGTCAATCCTCAAGTTCATACGGGGGTATTTCTAAAGCCAGACTGCAAAGCCATCTCCTCTGGAACTCTTATTGGCGTCTACACAGGCTCTTATGAACTTGTTCCCGGAGATCTTTCTTCTTGTAACTCTTATGCCTATGATGTTGCTCAAGAAATCACTCTAAAAAAGGATGAGCTAAAAGAGGTTTCAAGGCATGAAAAACCTTTAGACACTCATCAAGAATATTCAATCCAGACAAATGCCCTTGAGACAGGTAATTTTACAAGGTTTATCAACCATAGCTCTTTACGGCCCAACATTGAAGCTGTTGTAGGTAAACTTCCAGACAACAAAATAGAAATTCTTCTTTTTGCTCTACATAAGATCAACCCTGGCGAGCAGCTCCTGAGCAACTATGGCGGTCATTACTGGAAAGCCTTACATATTATTCCTACTGATATGGCCCCAAGTACCTATATGCTGGACGATTCTCATAAAGCAAATCTTGTTAATCTTATTCCCCCAACCCCTCAAGAAATCTTATCCGCACTTCTTCCCCTACGTAATAACTCTATTCAAATACCAGATAATATTCTTTCTACCTCTATTTTGAAAAAATTAAAAAAAGAAATCCCTGTTTTTTCAGAAAGGTATCGTAAAAAAATTGAAGAGTGGGAAAACACTGCTGTTGAAAGGGGCATTCCTAGACATTTCTTTTTAGTATCTCAAAAGAAAAAATGGAGTATCTGTTCTGAAAAAGCATTTGGCAAAGGAAGCTTCTTAGGAGCTTTTGCAGGAACCCTTTCTTCTAAAAAAACAGCTCATAGCCTCGAGCTTGCTAAAACAACTAAAGCTCAACTATTTCTTGATCTTGAAAAAGAAGGGAACTGTTTTGCTCTACTTGAAGAAACTGCATCAAATGGCAATACCTATATTCGCCCAGCCTATGATAAAGATACAGACACCTTTTACCTACTCCTTTTTTCTGCTAAGAAGATCGCTCCAGGAGACTCTCTTTCTCTTTGTTCTTTTAAAGTGTTATCTGTATAACTTTCGTATGTCATTAAACTAAGGTTAATTTAACCTAGATAACAATTGAACAATCTGCCAGATCAAAGTGCTCCTTTATGTGGGAATCAAATTTTTTAGTAGTAGGGAACACCACTTCTCACTTTTTATCGCAATAGCAAACCTAGTCCAAGACAAACATTGAGAGAATGGCCGTTGACTTCCTAAGACAGAGTATCCGGAAGATTCGAGCACACAAAATTAAAACCTAAGATACTACCTATCATAAAGTTATATGAATTTTTAGATTTACAATAAAAAGATTCTTCGACTATCCTATCCTCCAATAAATCCTTTGAGGAACATCATGTCTCCCCTATCCAGAATCTCTCATTACGAGCCTTCACAAACTGTAGCTATAAGCCCTTACTCTCCAGCACCAACACGAACAGAGTCTCTTTACGAAAACTGTATAGCCTCCATAGGCGGAATTATTCGAGATACCTTCTTTATGCCTCTTTTCAACAAACTCCCCCCTGAATGGCTATTACAACTAAAAAAAGAAAAAGAATTCTTCTATGATTTTTGGGATCCTAAATCAGATCTTCGTCCCGAATTCCCTCGTCATAAAGACATCCGAAATCATTTCACTTACAGAACTGACAAAATCGCAGTTACTGTACTAGAAAAGAAACTCTGGGTTAACTGCCTTGTAATCGAATCTAAAAAAACTGATAGCTCCGATGAATTTTATAATTTCATCCAAGTTGTAGGAAATTCATCTACTATAGATAGTAATATAGCGCAAACCTATCCCTTCTTAGCTTCTTATTTGGACCGTAAAGATGCTCCGCCCGCCCGTTTTATTTTGATCAGCCAATATAATATTGAATCTGAAGAAAAATTGATGCCTG
>CANNLR010000039.1 GCA_947505635.1 Chlamydiota bacterium | reverse complement strand
TTGGTTTTTTCTGCACTAACCCTGCTTTTATCCCTAGTTAACTGCAGCTCTAAATGTGTGTCTAGAAAATTGCTGCTAGCTAAGTCTTCTAAAGAAAGCTCCTTTAAATGCAGTGTAGGATAGAATTTTTGCACAGTCCCTTCAAGTATATCTACATGATGCTCTAGCCCCTCTCCTCGATTAAATACCCTACCTGTCACTGTGTTTTTTTCTGGGTTATAGACAAGTTTTATGCTAATGCTATGCCCTGCTGGCTGAGCGCTATAGCCTGAGGCTAAAAAAAGTTCCCCATTTCTTTTAAGAGATTCTATAATAACCCCTTTTAAACGACTTTTTTCATTAGTTATCTGTTCAGCTGAAGTTGCTTTTCCGAGCTTTTCAGAATCCAAAATAAGACTTAGAGAGGTTTTGTAGGAATCTATGAGCTTTCGCATCTCTTTTTTGTCTTTTTCGGGAATAAACGGCTTATTCACGACTTTTTCTAGAGTGCTAATGATAAAGGAAAGTGAAAGGTTATCAGTTAACTCTAATCCCTTAAAATCTAACTTGATGGATCCAAGATTTGTCAAAGCAAAGAGGCTTCTGCTTTTAAACTCTTGCGACTCTGGAGAAAGAGTCTCTATTTGTGAAAAAAATGTAGCTGGAGCCGTTGGTGGAGCCATTAGGGTTGCTACACGTGCAGGCACTTTCGTTTTATTTTCTATTATTTTATGGACAAAGAAATTTTTAAAAACCTGTGGGATATAGAGAAATTTATTAATCCCACTAAAAAAGTCCTTTTTTTGCACAGGGAGATGTCTTATGATCTGCGTGGGGATTTTTCTTAAGTATTTAATCGGCCACATGACTCTTGCCCTATTTAAACTTCTCTTAAAATCTCTAAAAAAATAATTAATCTAATATATCTTATTTATATCATATTTGTTTAATAATAATTTATATTATTATTTTTATAAAAAATCTAATGTTTTATGTTCAAGCCATGCTTGTTTAGTATTAGTCATTTTTGTAGTGGTAGATTCTAGTACCGTTTTTTGGACCTCTGAATCGGCGTTTGAATATTTTTCACTTTCTCTCACGAGTTCTAAGCTCTCGTGAAAAGGTGCTCGAAGAGCTTCGAGATCTTTTGCAAATTCTTGTTCCATCTGATTCTTCCAGATGTCAGTGGAGCATAAGAAACGCGCTACCTCGGCATGATTTTCTAAGGAAGCTCGTAAGCTTTTTCTTATTGTGAGTTCATCTTTAGGGGTAATCTTTGAGCATCGGAAATAATTCATCCCTTCTGTAATAATGGGTAAGTTGAAATCTTCTTTTAATCGAACTTGAAATCCTAGATAGACCTCTATAGGATCCACGCCATCCCTATAAGGGATCTCATCTATATAATAGACAATATAGCGAACTCCTTGAACATCTACATAAGCCCCTCCGCTATCATGGCGTATATCTTCAGGAGCGCACTCTACTTTATAGTGATTAACAAAATTTGTGGAAAATTCATTTATTTTTTCTAGGGTAAAAGCACTCTTTAGTAAAGAAGCTATGGCAGGTAGAGATTGATCTTTTGCAAGAAAGATCAATCTATTGAGTTCCATTGCATTTAAAAGTAGGGTCGATCTATCTACACAAGTTGTTAAAGCTTCGGATAAGGCAGCTTTAAATATTTCTTGAAATTCAGGTTCTTTTGCAACAAGATCTAAAATAGCCAAAACTCTTTCTGAAAAGAAAGCCTGACTCGAAGAAGAGCCTTCTTTAAAATCATTAGCTGTTCTTAGTTTATCTAACCAAGTATGGATCTGGCTAAAAAGATTTGGGTCAGCTTTTAAAAGAGTGTCATCGAAATCTTTGTAGGGAGAATCAGATCTAAGTTTATCTTTAAAGAGAAGGAAAGGGGCCTGAAGTGGATCGGAACTCTCTACGAAAGGGTTGCCTTCTAAGTTTATAATTTCAAGTCTATAATAGGAGCTTAGGTTTGGTCTTTCAGATAAGAGGTTGTCAGCAAGATCCATCCTTCTTAGATCATCCATAGAAGAGGGCAAGGTAATGGACCTTAAGCGGTTTTGTGAGAGGGACATCCTAGTTAAATTATTCATAGAATCATTCGAGAAAGTAATGGAATGGAGTTGGTTTTGAAAAAGATCTAGATGTTGTAGTTCAGTTAGAGTAGAAGGAAGGGTAATGGAGGGTAGAAGATTATGAGAAAGGTTTAGGCTCCACAGCTTGCGCAGGGGAGAGGGAAGATGGATGGATGCTAGTTTATTATAAGAAATGTCTAGGAGTTTTAGGTTGAGGCTGGAAGAATTGAGTATAAAAGAGGTTAGATTGTTGTGGGAAAGATCAAGCTCGTATAAAGATAGGTGTTCTAAGATGTTAGGCGGAAGAGAAGAAAGGTGTAATCCCCTTAGGTTTAAAATTTTTGAGCTCTTTAGGAAGCACTCAATAATTATTTTCATTGCCCTGTTCTTGTCGCCTTCTGTTTCCCATGTATCTAAGTTAAGTATTTTCAAAATGTCTTTTTTAGAGAGTAGTCTCATTTCCTCAAGGGGGAGTAGTCGTAAAAATTCTAACTTCAAAGTTTTTGATGTTAAAGGATTATTTGATAAAGATGTTCGCTTGTTTTGGACTGCGGTAGTTGTTTGTGTGAAAATTTCCTGACATCTTGGATCTGATCCCTTCATTTGTGGTGTAATCTTAGCTAATAACTTTGTCATGCCGGCTATTAGCTTCGGGTCTTCTGAAGCATTTGTGAGGGTAGTCATTTGCTCAAATAGGTGTTGCAATTTTTCTGAATCTTCCTGAGAGGCGTCGAGAAGGGGTTCTATTCCATTCGAAGATAAGAATTGTGTTATTTCTGCATTGATCCTTGGAATACTCATAGCTATACCACTCTTGCTAAAACGCCTATTAAATTAATTCATATCATATTTTATATAATAATAACATTTTATTTATGTGATAATTTAATATTAAATAAAATTAGAGGAAGGAGCGCTTTTTTTAGTAAATATTTTGGAGCCTAATACATTAACTAGTAACCCTGTGATGACAAGAAGTCCTGCAAATATCTTCCAAGAGGGGAGTGTCTCCCCTCCAATTAAAATAGAGCTCATCATCCCAATAACAGGAACAAGGAGGGTAAAGGGAGCTATGACCCCTAGGGGATAATGATGTAAAAGCCAACTCCACAGGCCAAATCCAAATAGAGTAGCTGGATAAGCGATGTAAAAGATGGAGGCATAGGCAGATCCTGTAAGATGAGAAAAAGTGGAAAGAATTTTATCAGGCCCTTCTAAGAAAAAAGAAAGAGCAAGAAAAGGAGGCCAAGCTATAAGGCTTCCCCAAGCAACTAAAGAGATTTGATTAATATTTCCTATTTTCTTGGCTATTATATTTCCGGATCCCCAAAAAAAAGCAGCCAAAAGAGTTATGAGAAAGCTTGATAAGGTTACCTTGGCCTCTAAATTTAGTGCAGCAAGAGCGATACCTGAAAAGGCGACTAAGCCTCCAAGAGTCTGCCAACGATGGAGTTTTTCATTTAAAAACAGTAAAGATAAGAGTAAGGTAAAAAACACTTGAAGTTGCAAAAGTAATGAAGCGAGCCCTGGGGTGATACCCCTATCCATGGCCCAAAAGAGCAATCCAAAGGGAAGAGCAAAGGTTCCAAGTCCATAGCCTACAAGCATTTTAAAAGGAATATTCGGTTTTTTAACAAAGAAAATAGCAGGAATGCTTGTTAAGAAAAATCTTGTAAAAGCAAGAAGTGAAGGAGAGATTTCTTCAAGTCCTGCTTTGATGATTATAAAATTAAATCCCCAAATTAAGATAACGGATAAAGTGAAGAGGAGATGTGATGACTTAATTTTAAGACTCCCAGCTATCAAGACTTGAGCTTCTTTGTGAGGCTCTTTCGGTGTAGTTTTGAACCGGTGAGGGGTTTTGATTATTGAACTTTGTAAAAGCTCGTTTTACAATCGTTTCTGCGGGTTCCATTCGAGCTTCTTGTATAACCAAAACAGCAGCAAGAGAGGGAATTTTAAAGGAACTTGTATAGCCATCATACATGTAGGCTATTTTTGATGTCGTAGCACCTTCTCCTTCCCAGTAGTTTGTAATAACCAATCTGTTTATGGTTTGGATTTTTTCTGCATTTTCTTGGAGAAATTCTTGGGCTTGAGTGTCCTTTAAGGAAAAACTATTGGATTTTAGGGTTGTTGCGCAAGAGGGAACCCATTCTAGATTTATTCCTACAGTGGAGTAAGAAGGGGTGGGTGGGGATGAGGGAGGAAAACAACTTGAAAACATAGAAACTCCATTTACTTTGAATAATTATAAATTTAAAGCCGAGACTGTTGATTCTAGAGAGATTTTAGTTTTTTTGCACTAAGATTTAGATTGAAAATTAGAGTGCTGTTTCGCTTTTTTAGTAAAGTTTGAAAAATCTTTGAAAAAAATAGTTTTTTTTGTGAAATCTCAAGAAATGGCGAAAATGCTATTTTATGAGATTCCCGAAAACAGGAGAAAATTTCATAGGAAGAAGTCGTTTATTAGAGGAGTTTTGGCATTTGTTGAAAAAAACATTTATATTTTCAGGATTGCCTTCCGGCGAAAAAACAACACAAAAATCTCAAAAAGATAAGTTTGCAGTGCAACTACGAAGACAAATCCATGCAGAAGTCCAAATTGACGAGATCAAGAATCTCCCCCTTTTTCAAGGGAGATTCTTGATTGAAACTTTAGCTTGGGTTGATGGCTAGGCATTCTACTTCGAAGATAAGAGCTGTATTAGGTCCAATCTCTCTTCCAAATCCATGCTCTCCATAGGCTAAATAATGGGGAATAAATAGTTGCCATTTAGCTCCAGCATTCATGAGTTGCAAGCCTTCAGACCAACCTTGGATAACTCTGTTAACAGGAAATAGTGTAGGCTCGCCTCTTTGATGAGAGCTGTCAAAAACTCTTCCATCGATAAAGCTGCCTGTGTAGTGGATGCTGACGCTGTCAAAAAGAGTTGGATTAGCCCCTTCTCCCTCTACAAGTATTTTATATTGTAAGCCGCTTGGAAGGCAGACAACATCACTTTTTTGTTTGTTGAGGTGTAAAAAGCCTTCCCCTTCTTTTTTGTTCTTCTCAGCCATTTGACCAATATATTGCTTTTGTTGTTCTTCGATTTGAGATTTTAAAGAGGTTAAAATGGCGGCAATCTCGTTAGGGGCTAGTTTGGGGTTATTTTCAGTAAGACCATCTTGAAATCCTTGATTCAATAATTCCATATCAATATCGGCAAACTGATGCTTTAAATTTTTGCCTGTTTCGAGTCCAATGCAATAACTGACGCGCTCTTTTGTGCTTTTCATAAAAAAATCTCCCGTAAATAATTTTATTTCGACTATATAGAAATGCCGAAAACCGCTCAAGAGTTATCTTTTTTTTAGCCAAATTCTCCTAAATGAGGTATCCTTTCTTACATGAAATTATATGAAACACAGTTATTTTACGAAAAAGACCTTATTCAGGCGGCAGAGCTTTTGTTGTCGGGGGAGGTAATCGCTTTTCCAACAGAAACGGTGTATGGTCTGGGAGCTTGTATTTTTCTAGAAGAGGCTATTAGGAAAATATTTACTATCAAAGGGAGACCCAGTGACAATCCTTTAATTGCTCACATTAGTGATTTGAGCTCGGTTGCCTTGATTGCTGAAGATGTTTCTCCTTTATTCTATAAATTAGCAGAAAGGTTTTTTCCAGGCCCTCTTACTATTATAGTTCCTAAATCGCCAGAAGTTCCCTCTATTGTTTCTGCAGGATTGCAAACTGTTGCGATTCGAATGCCAAGTCACCCGATAGCTCGTCAGTTAATTGATCTTGTGGGTCAGCCTATTGTAGCTCCTTCTGCAAACTTATCAGGAAAACCGAGTGCAACGGATTATCAGCATGTGATAGAAGACTTTGATGGGGTTATTTCTGGGGTTATTGTGGGGCAGCCCTCTTCTATAGGGATAGAGTCCACAGTAGTTCGCTTAGTTCATCAAAAAGTGGAAATTGTAAGGCCAGGATCTATTTCTAAAGAGCAACTAGAAGAATTTTTACAAGACTCCGTTTTAGTCTATCAGCCTAAAGTGGGAGAGATTGCTCCTTCTCCTGGAATGAAATATCGACATTATGCTCCCAAAGCAAAGGTGACTTTATTTTTCACGGCAAAAGAGGTCCTAGAATATCTTATAAGAGAGGTAGATAAAGAAAGGATGCTTCTTTGTAACGAGCCTTTATGCTCTATTCCTGGAGTTTTATCCCTACCCTTATCTCGTAGCTCTTTTTATGCTAATTTGCGTTTAGCAGATAGATTAGAAATAAAAGAAGTTATGATTGTTTGTGATCTATTGACGCAAGAAGACTTAGGGCTGATGAATCGTATTGAAAAGTCAAGTGGAGTTTAGTAAAGGTGGATCAAATTAGTAGATACGGTGCCTATGGAGTCCTATTGCAAGAGGCAAAAGTTCTTCTTACCCTTAAAAAGTCAGGTCCTTATCTGGGGCTTTGGGATTTGCCAGGTGGCGGCATTGAATTTGGAGAAACCCCAAAAGAAGCACTAGAGCGTGAGCTTCTTGAAGAGACTGCACTGGCTGCAGAGCAAATAGAGTTACTTACCGTGGCAACCGCTTTTGCTGAATACGAAAAGGCTAATACTCGATATCAATTCCATCACATTGGTATTATTTATAAGGTTTCAGGGCTAACGCTCAGGCCTGACTTAGTTCCTGAAGAAGAGTGTTGTTGGATGACTCTTAAGGATCTAATAAAAGAAGAATTAACTCCACTTGCAAAGTACGCGCTTTTGGAAGATGGTCTACTCGGATCCAACTAGCTTTAATCCAATGATCCCCAATACGATAAAGGTAATGGAGAGAAGTCTTATAATATGGTAAGAATCTCCAAAAAAAACAATTCCACAGACTACAGTTCCAGCAGCACCTATTCCTGCCCAAACCCCATAAGCTGTTCCTAGGGGTATCTCTTTCATTGCCTGAGAAACGGAGAAAAAACTAAATACGATGAAAATAATCGTAATAGTGCTTGGGACTATTTTTGTGAAGCCTTGACTATATTTTAATGCAATAGTAAAGCAAATTTCAAAAAAACCGGCGAGTAGAAGAAAAAACCAAGAAGTTGACATAGTTTAAGCTATAACGTTATTCCAAAGTAAAAGAGCTGGGTTTTCATGTTCATATCCTAAAATAGAAAGAGAACCTGTATGGAGAACAATATGTTTTCCAAAGTCAAGAGGCATTTTAAGCCATCTAGCAGCGATGCAGCGGAGAATATGAGCGCTAGAAAAAAGAGCTACATCACCTGAGGCCTGAAGTGCTCTTTTAAGGACGAGATCGGCTCTTTTTGTCATATCAGCTACAGATTCTCCTCCAGGAGAGCCATCTGTAAATACATTCCAATTGGCATTTTTTTCATGAATCTCTTTAGAGGTCAATCCTTCATAGTCCCCATAATCCCATTCTTTTAAATCGTCGCATAAAACTCCTTCAATAGAAAGATGAGATAGATCGAAAGTTTCCTTGGCTCGAATAAGAGGGCTTACTAAGGCTAGTGTTAAAGGAATAGGGCGTAACGCTTCACCGAGCAGTAAGGCTTTTTTCTTTCCACTTTCTGTTAGAGGGATATCGGTGCGGCCTGTATGACGACCTGATAAGGCCCAGCTAGTTTCTCCGTGTCTTACTAAATAGATCTTTTGTGGGGGCATAGATTAAAAATTCCTCATGCTGTTTAGAATCTTCATAAGACAAATCTTCTTACTTTGTCAACAGTTTTTATCTGTTTTGGTTTGCGTCGCCCATGTGTTGTTGTTTATTTTGTTTAATTATTCATTTGTGTTTAAGTTAATCATTTAATTATGTATTTTAATTATATATGTTAGTTTTAATTGTAAATTACAAAAGTGGGGAATTATGCCTTTAATACCTTCTTCTTATGAGGCTCCCAAATGGTTACTTGGAAAGCACTCTGAAACAATTTTACCTTCCCTTTTTCGTCAAGTCGAGGGGGTTATCTATGTAAGAGAGAGGATTCCTACCTCCGATGGAGATTTTTTAGATTTGGATTGGTCATGTAAAGAGGGGAAGCGCTTAGTTATTTTATCTCATGGTTTAGAAGGTTCAACATCAAGCCCTTACATACTGGGAATGGTTAAGATGTTAAATCAAGAGGGGTGGGATACTGCTGCTTGGAACTTTAGGGGCTGCAGCGGGGAGCTTAATTTACGAAAAAGATTTTATCATGCGGGGAGTACAGAGGACCTTGATACTGTTATTAAGCATAGTGTAAAAACAAGGCAATACTCTGAAATAGTGCTCATAGGGTTTAGTCTGGGAGGGAATATTGTTTTGAAATATCTAGGAGAAAATAATTCTGGGACCCTTCCTTGTATTTCTAGATCTGTTGTTTTTTCTGTTCCTTGTGATCTGCATTCTTGTGTGAATAAGCTTTCTGCTAAGGCTAATTACATATATCTTCGGAATTTTTTAGTTACCTTGAAAGCTAAATTGACGCAAAAAGCAGAAAAATTTCCTGAAATTCTTTTAGATGTGGACCTATCTAAAATAAATAGCTTTAAAGATTATGATAATTATATTACGGCGCCACTTTTTGGCTTTAGAGATGCTACCCATTATTATACAGAGTGCAGTACGAAGCTCATTATTCCAAAAATTCAGACACCCTGTTTAATTGTAAATGCAAAAAATGATCCTATTTTAGATATTTCCTCTTCTCCTGTTGAAGAATGTAGAAAAAGTCGTTTTGTGAATTTAGAGCAGCCAACTCGTGGAGGGCATCTAGGGTTTATGAAAGATGGAATAAATGGGGGCTACTGGTCAGAGGATCGTGTTTTAGAGTTTTTGAAATCAGAAAATGTTAATGGTAAGATTCGAAATAAGAGAGAAAGGTACTCAACTTAGGTTGTAAAAAACATAAGTTGAGCGAAAAGTTAAGTAGAAGACCGTTCGGAATGAAGAACTTGTTGGACGAGGCTGAGGAGTTTTTCTAGTGTATTTTGGAGGGTAGATTGATCCTGGTTAGCTCTAGAAAGCAAATCTTGATCGATACTTTTGTTGGATGAAGCGTTAGAGAGGTAGCTATCAAAATAAGCCTTCCCTGATGATGTAATAGCAGTAACTGCGGCTTTAAGATCTGTACTGATAGGAGCTGCTGAAGTTACCCCTAAAAGAAGGATTCTTGCAATGTTTCTTTGCTCTCCTATCTCGGAGGAACTATTTTTTTTAAGGCTTTCATAACCATAAATCCCAAGCTCTCTTGAAGCTTTATTTAACTCTTGTAGAGTTGGCATGAGCATCTCAAATAATTCTAACATAATGCGAGAAATTTTTTTATCCAATGGCTTTATTTCATCCAGCTCAAAATCTATATTGAGGGGAAAAGAGTCTTGTATTGGTTTTGTAGATATAGCTTCCATGATTTACATCCTTAATTGAGAATTTAACTGAATGATATTTCTTGCTTGTTCCCAAACATAGTTGAGTGATTTGTTGAAGTCTTGTATTCTAGCTATCAACGAGTCTTGTAATAAAGAGTCTGAGAGGATAGAGCTTTGAATGAGGGATAATTCTGCTTTAGTCCAAGAGAATCTAGAGTCTGCAACGCTTTTTCCAGCTCCTGTGAACCCACTGTAAATATTAATAGCATGATCGAACTTTTCATAGTTAAAAGAGAGCGTTGGGTCGTATAAAACAGTAGATACAGCTGCTGTGTTTAAGGCTCCTGAAAGGAGTTGTAGAACGATAGGGGACAAAAGTGTAATTTTATTTCTTAAGTCGTTGTTGTCTCCAGCAAGCTTTTCAGCCATTAAATCCCAACCTCGTAATTCTGTCATAGCTAAGTTTGTCATAGAAAGAATTCCAGAGGCAATAAGGACGCTTCCAAGCTTTTGAGAGTCATTAGAGTAAAGAGAGAATCCTAAATAGAGATTAAAGGTAAATAGAACGCAAGCTCCTGTTTTTTGTAGGATAGACCAGACGCCAAGTTCTTGAGCTCTTTCGGAGGCTTTTTGTAGGGCTGCGATATTTTCTGCCATTTTTTTAGATAGATCGTTTGAAGAGATTTTAATTTCTTCGGAAGCAGAGTGTAAGATGCTGACCCCTATGGCGTAAGTCTCGTTCATTAACTCCATAATGAGAAGTATAGGGGGAGAGAAAAGACCAGATCTTGGAGGGGATTCGTCTTGACTTTGTTCAATAGAAGATTTGTAGTTGTTATTAGATCCACCTATAGAGCCACCATTGAAAATAGGCTGACTAGCGGGAATAGATTTTTGGATGGCTGTGATTGTCATTTATTTTACTACGAGTGAAGGAGAGTTTTTAAAAGGGTAATGTTATTTTTTAGTGTTTCAAGATCCTTTGCTCCACTTAACCTTTTTTCCGCTTGAAGAAGAGCTTTTCTTGTTTCTTCTTTTTCTTTTAATAAGAAAAAGCACTCTGCTGCATGAAAATGAGGTGTAGGATCATTATCTTGTAAAAGGGCTACAATACACCAAGATTGCAAGGCCTCTTTCCATTTATTAAGCATTTGTAAGGAAGAGGCTAAGCCTCTCCAAAAAGATTCTTCAAAAGGGTTCGATATGCAAAGTTGTGTAAATAGAGGTTCAGCAAGAGAGTAGTTTTTTTGTTGATAGAAAGTAATCGCTGAGAGTTGAAGAGTTTTTTGCTCTTCTAAGTTCCATTTTTTCTCAGCGGGGGTAGACTGCAGTTTTAGGACAGCTTTTTCTAAAAAATTAACAAAAGTGTTTTGCATGCTTATCTAGGTTGCAGTTGTTTCAAAAGTTCTGTATTTTGTTTGACCATAGCAAAAAACATTTGTGTGATTTCACTCATGTCTTTTTCTCCTTGGCCCATCTTTGTATAGGATAAGTTGATTTCTTGTGTAATATGTTGGGTTTTTTCTTGAAGAAGCTTTAGTTGAGATTTAACTTCTTCTGCTGTTTTCCAAACGCAACTGTCATCAACTGTAATAAGATCTTTTGTAGCATTTTTGACGCGGTCTATAAGATTGCGGAAATTAGGTAAGACAGCTTGTCCCGATGGGAGCTCTTTTGTTAAAAGAGTTGTCAGTTGGGCAATATCTTTTAATGTTCTATTTAATGAGGAGATCCCTTTTCCATGCCATTCTTGCACCTTAGAATGACTTGCATGAGCTACCCCATGTAACCAAACCATAAGGCCACCTAGATTATAACCTGTCTTGTCAACTGCCATAAAAAATCTCCTTTTTTTGAATTAAAACTATAACAGATCATCTATTCAAAAATCAATGTGAATTTGCTCATAAATTATTGTTTATTAATTTTATTATTGTAACTTAAAATTTTATATTTTATTTCAGGCTTTATAAAACCTGTTTTTAAGATGTGCAAGATTGTACAACTCTTTAATACTCATAGAAACTATCCATATATAGTTTTTTATTGCCAAAAAGTGATTTTCTTAAAGTAATACATTGATTTTTTCTCGAAAGAGGTGGTAAGTTATACGAATTATTAATTTTTATTGGATAATATTGTAATGGTATTTTTATCAAGTGTTTTATTTTGTCGAAATAGTTCAAAGAATAACACCTATCAGCCGGTTCAAACTGCGATTGAAAAGAAGGTAGATTCTTGTTTTGAGAAAGGAACCCTAATTGGGATCTATAGAGAACTTCATAGAAAAGAAGCAGGCTCTGAAAAGATCGAAATTCCGAAGAATAGAATAATACCTTTAGAAAAACCAGCACCTTCTGCTAAAAATAAAATCATTCCTCTTAAGAGATCTCAAAGGACGGACAAGGAAGATTGGAAAAAAATAATAGCTGTTGTTGAGGAATTATCTAAGAATGGAGAAGTTCAAATAAGTTTTCTAAGTCAAAATGTTTCAGGAAAGTCAAACAGTACAGAGACAGCAGAAAGTCAGACCACAGATGAGTTTTAGTACGGAATTTTTTTATTAGAAAAGCTGGCAGCTAAGATACTCTATATTATGGTTTTTGTTATCCATCGATTCATATTTGAAGTGCAACACAGGAGTTGAAAAAAACGATGGAAATAAAGATGAGTTCGGCCTCTTTCACCTTCAGAGGGAAAAGTTTCGGTCAGTTTGATCAGTGAGAAATCATTAAAACAATTAAAAAGTTGAAACGAGAGAAGATAGTAGTATAAAAAAATAGAGTCGTTAGTATAAAAATTTTGATTTCTATCAGGAAAACAAAAGAATATAACGACTCATGAAAATAGTATCCAAAAGTGTTCCACAAAACGCAAGTCAAAAAGCGAAGACACATCGCTTTAGAACGGAAATCTCTCGTAAAATCATTGCATTCGAAGAGATCTCAGACGCTAACAAAGACCAATCATCTCGTAAAATAAATAGGCTGCTTAAGACCCCTAATTCTACTATGCAAACGTGGGTAAAAAAAAGGACAATAGAATCCTGCTC
>CANNLR010000038.1 GCA_947505635.1 Chlamydiota bacterium | reverse complement strand
TTTTTAGGACGCAAATCTGATGGAAATCCAGGATGGCAAAAAATTTGGAAAGGTTGGGTTAGGCTGCAAGACATGAGAGATGGAATGGAGTTGGCCTTGCAAAATCTAGATTAAAACATTTGCTTAATAGTTGTGGGTAACGACAAGCCATCAATCAGATCATATTTTTTTGCTATTCTTATAGATATTTTCGCCAGATAGCTACCAAAAACAACGTACCTGGCGAAATTAAAATAATAACAAAGTCAGAAATCATTTATTAACAAACACTTAGTTAAAAAAGATTGATTCATAGACATACCCGTCTGAATAAGGCGAAAATCAGATTATTCAGACGGACTCCTGAGAAGGCCTATGTTTTTGTGAGACGTAAACCTGAGCTCAAGCACCTGGGTAATTTTTCACGCCTACTGTCTAAATACTTTTGGTTCTATTTATAAAATTTGCTGGCAGTTTCATGAGCGACTTTTCAAAGTCCCAAAAGACAGTGAAGGACTAAAGGCGCCATCAAAAAAATATTTCATTAAAAACTAAGAAGGAGAATCTAAACTTTCTTTACCCTAACTTACTGATTTATCTAGAAAAAGAACGATTTTTTCCCTAATATATCCTCAAATATATAAAAACTCCTAACATCTACCCCCGGTGACCTCATGCAAGAGATCCTCTTGAATATTGAATCGAAGGAAATGCGTTACGCTGTATTGAAAAATGGCATTCTCCAAGATTTAATCGTGGAAAGAAAAAAAAATAGACAACTAGCGGGCAATATCTACCGCGGCAAAGTAACAAATATTTTGTATAACATCCAATCCGCTTTCATTGATATCAATGAGGGAGAAAATGGATTTATCCACATTTCAGACATCTTAGAAAATACACAAAAATTTCAAGAACGTTTTGAAATGGATTTTGATTGGACTAATGACCTTTCTGCTACTGAAACAAAAGAAACTGATATCGCAAAGATCATGAAAGTCGATCAGCCGGTCTTTGTTCAAGTAATCAAAGAACCCATTGGCAGCAAAGGAGCTAGATTAACCTCTAACATCTCTATTGCCGGCAGATACCTTGTTCTTCTTCCAACAGCGCCTCATCGAGGCGTCTCCAAGAAAATAGAAGACCCTTCCGCAAGAGATCGACTCAAAAAGCTTATTAAAGCTTTTGAAATGCCTAAAGACATGGGTCTTATTTGCAGAACAGCTAGCGTAAACGCTACTACAGAGTTGCTAATCGAAGAAGCTACAGCTCTTATTAAAAACTGGCAAGAGATTGTAGAAAATTTTCATACAGCAACTAAACCTTGCTGTCTTTACGAAGAATCGGATCTTATTAAAAAAGCTGTATTAACCGCTGTGGATAAAAAGTTTGAAAGGGTGCTCGTTGATGACTATGCTACCTATCAACACTGTAAACGATTATATAACACATATAGCAGTGAACACCCTGTAAAGATTGAACTTTATAGAGACAAAAATCCCATGTTTGAACGATTTAACGTAGAAAAAGAAATTGATAAAGCGTTAAAAAGAAAGGTATGGCTAGCAAGCGGTGGATACCTATTTTTTGATCGAACTGAAGCCATGTATACCATTGATGTGAACTCTGGCAGAGGTAGTCTTCAATCAGGTTCTCATGATGTAGAAGAAACCTTAGTGCGAATCAACATAGAAGCCGCAGAAGAAATCTCAAGACAACTTAAATTACGAAATCTTGGGGGACTCATCATCTGTGATTTTATCGATATGCGCTCTAGGAAAAACCAAAGGAGGGTCTTAGATCATCTTAAAGAGTCTATGAAAGATGATTCAGCCAAGTGTACCATCTTAGGAATGAGTGAGTTTGGGCTTGTTGAGATGACTCGTCAAAGAAGCAGAGAATCTCTAATGCAAACCTTATTCACGAATTGTCCTTACTGTAGCGGAACAGGACTCATTAAAACGCATGAAAGTATCTCTATCGATATTGAGAGAATCTTGAAAAAACTTCTTTTCAAACATCCTTCTCATCTTGAGCTTATCTCTCATCCTGATCTTGATCATTACCTCTCCCACCGAGATAAAGATCTCTTGCAAAAGATAGCTCACGCAAGTAATGTTTCTTTAAAATTCCGTTCTAATGACAACTTGCATTTGAATGACTTTGAATTTTATTCAATGGTTAATGGAAAAAAAATAGAAATCTAATCGAGAATTTTATGGAACTACGAACAAAGTTAAAGAAGGCTTGCGAATCAAGCCTTCTTCCTGAAAAGCACAAAAAACACTTTCTGGAAATGTTTGAAAGCTATGCCCAAGTTCTAAAAAAACATCACATTGATGTAAATCTTTACGTTCACCTCTTTTTTGATTTCTTAGAAAAAATAGAAGAAAATGTAAAAGCTCCTTTTCCATTTTCTCCTTTTCATAAACAGATCTTGGCTCCTTTTAATTACTATCAATTTGGAGTGGATTTCTTCAAACCCCTAGTAGACATTCAAAACTCTTCAATAACAGGTCATCTTTATTTACAAGAAATTGTAGATAAGCTTGCCCGTGGAGAAAATGTTATCTTCTTGGCTAACCATCAAATAGAAGCCGATCCTCAAGCTCTTAGCATCCTCTTAGAAGATCTCCAACCTAAGCTTGCTCAGGACACGATCTTTGTAGCAGGAGAAAGGGTTATCCTAGACCCTCTAGCTATCCCCTTTAGTCTTGGAAGAAACCTTCTTTGTATTTACTCTAAAAAGCACATTGACAACCCTCCAGAATTAAAAGCCCAAAAGCAAATACACAATAAAAAAACTCTAGAACTTATGTGTCATCTTTTAAGTGAGGGCGGCTGCTCCATCTACGTAGCTCCAAGCGGAGGCCGAGATCGAGCAGATAGCGACGGTCATGTTTCCGTTTCAAGATTCGATCCTCAAAGCATTGAGCTTTTCTATCTCATGACAAAAAAAGCTTCCAAGCCTACTTCTTTTTATCCTATGGCCTTAGCTACTTACTCCCTACTCCCCCCCCCTAATGCCGTTCAAACAGAGTTAGGAGAAGCACGCACAACCAATAGAGGTTCCATCCATTTATGGGTTGGACCTTCCATTTCTATGGACAATTTTCCTGGATCCATAGAAAGTGATAAAAAACGAAACAGAGAACTACGAGCTGACTATATCTGGGAGCAGGTATGTAAAGCCTATAATCAATTTCCCTTATAAGGAGCTTTATGTCAAAAACTACTGTCTTATTGTGCTTTTCATTTCTTGCCTTTTCTTCAACGCAAGCCTTAGAACAAATCTCATCCGATTACATCACCCTTGAAAACAATGAAACTTATCCTATTTTAAATCCAACGCTAGCTGAAAGAAAAACAGCAAAAATCATCTTAAAAAATGGCTTGGAGGCCTACTTGGTCTCCGACCCTAAAACAGATCAATCCGCTGCAGCTGTTTGCATGGAAGCTGGCTCTTGGGAAGATCCTGTAGAGTATCCCGGTACAGCTCACTTTTTAGAACATATGCTTTTTTTAGGGACAAAGGCTTACCCTGATGAATCAGAATACATGAAATACATCAAAGACAACGGAGGAGGAGTTAATGCCTTCACAGCTTCTGATCGCACTGTCTATATGTTTTCCATCAATAACGACGCCTTTACAAGCGCTTTTGATCGATTCAGTCATTTTTTTCTAGACCCTCTTTTTAATACATCTTGCATTAACAGAGAACTCCATGCTGTAGATCAGGAATTTTCAAAAAATGTAGAAAACGATTCTTTGCGCGCCTATATGGTCTTAAAAGAAACAGGCACTAAAGATCACCCCAACACAAAATTCAGTACAGGTAATGCACAAACTCTTTCAGGCATCCCTCAAGAGGCTCTAAGAACATGGTACCAAACCTATTATAGAGCAGACAAGATGCATGTGGCTATGCTCTCTCCTCTTTCTTTAGAAGAAATGACAGAGCTAGCCTATGAGAAATTTTCTTCTCTCTCTCAAGACTCTATTGATCCCACGCCAAGTTACGGGCCTATCCTATCCTCTGAACAGAAGGGACATTTCCTTTATATTAAACCTGTTAAAGATCTTAAGGTCCTTTCTCTTATCTGGGAACTTCCTAGAGAGTTCGCCCAAATCGAACAAAAATGGACAGGGAATCTTATCTCTTATGTATTAAATGATGCTTCTGATCAAAGCCTCCTGCATCAACTAAAAAAACAAAAATTAGCAGAGTCTATTTCTTCTTTTAGCAACACCTTGAGTAAAGAAGACCGTTTTTTTTATATCGACATCTCCCTTACAGATCAGGGTCTTTCTCAGTTAGATACTGTCATCTCCCTTTGCTATCAAACACTCGCACGTCTAAAACAAACAGGCATCCCTCGCTCTCTTTTCACTGAAGTTGAGACTATGGCAAAAATTCAATACCAATACCAACCTAGACAAGATCCCTTTACATGGATTACAGACATAGCTGCTAATCTTCCAGAAGAAAATCTTGCTACCTTTCCTGAAAAGACAAACGTCCCCTCTGATTTTGATCCTGAATCATTATCTCAATTCATCTTTTCTTTGACCCCTGAGTCCTGCGTATATATTGTATTAGCAGACCCTGAAAAACTCGGCATCACTTTAAAAAGCACAGAAAAATGGATGCAAGTTTCTTACTCTCTCGAAGAAATTCCCGCCTCGAAAATTTCTTCTTGGAAACAAATCACCCCAAACTCCGCTATACAACTGCCTCCCCTTAATCCATTTATCCCCACATCTCTTACCCTCCTAACCCCTGTAGAAAAAGAAAACACATCTCTTATCTCCCCAACAGAAATTGTTAACAATAAAATAAGCAAATTTTATTTTGCGCAAGATTCTCAATACCTACTTCCTGAATCTGCTTATCTATTCAACGTAAAAACACCAGCCCTTGATGGATCAGCTAAATCTAAGGTCCTTACAGACCTCTTTTCTAAGACCCTCTATGAAGAGCTCTCCTCTACTCTTTTTTTTGCTGAACATGCAGGTCTTTCTTGTAGATTCTTCACAAAAAACTTCAGTTTCTCTATTCATATCGCAGGATATAGTGAAAAGGCTTCTAGTTTAACAGAAAAGATCTTCAGTTCGCTAAAAACAGCTTCTTGCTCTAAAGAGCAATTTGCTCTTTTTAAAGATTCTCTTTCAAGCTCTTATGCTAATGAATCTAGTGAAATACCTATGAATCAAGCTGTTCTTACTGCGTATAATATTTTACTCAATGATATCCCAACAGGACCTGAAAAAGAAAAAGCTCTAGAGAAAATCTCTTTTGAAGACTTTACTATTTTCTGTGAGACTTGGTTAGACACTGTCTATCTAGAGGGGCTCTTATATGGAAATCTAACAGAACCCCTTGCAATGGATTTAACAAAAACACTGCAAGAGAATTTTTCCACTTCCACCCCCTATGAAAACTACAAAAAACAAACACTTCTTCTTCTTCCTTCAGAGGGAGGACCTTTTAAAGTTTTACAAAAAACAGAAAGACAGGGCAATGGAACTGTATTAATCATTGAAGAGGGCTCTTTTTCTTTTACAAAAAAAGCCTCTTCGCAAATCTTATCCACAGCTATGCAAGAATCTTTTTTTGACACCCTTAGAACAAAGCAACAAACCGCCTACTTAGTGCAATCTTGGATTTCACTGGTAGATGAACAACTCTTGCAAAGCTTTGCCGTACAATCAAGCTCCCATCTTCCCGAGGATCTTCTCCATCGATTTGAACTTTTTTTAGAAGACTTTTATAAACGCCTTCCCGAGTTTATCTCGGAAGAGCAATTCACTCTTTTAAAAAATACAGAAATCACAGCTTTAGAAATACCTCCAGAAGACATATATGGAATGGCCTCTAATCTAGCTACCTTAGCCTTCCAATACAAGGGAGACTTTGACCGAAAACAAAAGCAGGTAGAAGCCTTTAAAAAGCTTACCTACGAAGATTTTTTAAAGGATGCAGAAACTTTTATAGCTAAAAATAATGCAAGACGCTTAGCTGTTCTTGTAGAAGGTCAGCAGTTACCGCAAAAACCTTTACAATATGCAGAAATTGCAAAAGAAGATATTGTGAAAATAGGAACTTCTTCTTCTATACAGTAACTAAGGTGTGATTATGGCTGGCTATAAAATATTTGGATCAGGACCCCACAAGGTACTAGCTTTACACAATTGGTTTTGTGATAGCTCAAGTTATGAACCTCTGCTTCCTTATCTAGACCCAGCTATCTTTACTTTTCTATTCATGGACCTTCGAGGTTACGGTGTTGCTAAAGAAACTAAAGGAACCTACACTTTAGATGAAGGGGTACGTGACGCCTTAGGACTTGTTCAGTCTCAAGACTGGAAAGACTTTCACCTAGTAGGACACTCCATGGGAAGTCTTCTTGCTCAAAAAATAGCCTTAGAACACACCTCTCGGATAAAAAGCCTTGTCGCTATAGCTCCAGTACCTGCATCTGGGGCTCCTAAAACAGCAGAGCTTCTGACTTTCTTAGAAGAAGCTGCTATCTCCAGCGATAGCCATGCCTTAGAATGTGTCCACGCCTTAACAAATCGAAGATTCTCCCCCTATATAGCAAAGATGATGATTCAGAAGTGGAGATCCATTTCCACTTCTGAAGCAAGACTTGCCTATCTGCATATGGTGTGCCATACAGATTTTTCTCATAAAGTCCAAGGCCTTAAAACCCCTATCTTGGCCATCTTTGGAGAGCATGATATAGAAGACGGGCAAGCTGACATCCATCAGACTTTCTTAAAATGGTATCCCAATACAAAGTTCGAAACTTGCAAACATGCAGGGCACTTCCTCATGCAAGAGACCCCTATCCATCTAGCAAGCCTCATCACCCACTTTATTAATCCTTCTTAAATCTCACTATGCAAATTTTACGTACACTTTATCCTCCTATAGAGCCTTATCAAACAGGCTTTTTACAAATAGAAGAGAATCTTATTTACTGGGAAGAGTCCGGAAATCCCAAAGGACAGCCCATCCTTTTTTTACATGGGGGTCCAGGTCTTGGGACAAAGCCTCATAATCGATGTTTCTTTGATCCTAAATACTATCGTATCATCCTCTTTGACCAAAGAGGATGCGGCAAAAGTAAGCCTTCTTCTTTAATAAATAACACAATGTGGGACCTTATTAAGGATATTGAGCAATTACGAACCTACCTAAAAATAAGTAAATGGCTCCTTTTTGGAGGATCTTGGGGAAGTACCCTAGCCTTAACTTATGCTATTAAGCATCCAGAAAAAGTAGAGGGATTTATCTTACGAGGGATTTTCTTATGTCGAGCTCAAGACTTAAACTGGTTTTATCAATCAGGAGCTGACCACATTTTTCCTGACTTTTGGGAAGAATTCATTGCTCCCATACCTTTAGAAAAAAGAGGGAATCTACTCCAAGCTTTTTATGACCAGTTAGTAGGGCAAGATGAGTCTCAACGGATAAAAGCGACTAAAGCCTGGGCTATGTGGGGAGGAAGGACCTACAAGCTCACCTGTGATGATCTAGACTTGGATGACACCCTCCTGGAAGCGATCTATCCTTCTGCATTAATCGAATGTCACTATCTCCTACATCGCGCTTTTTTTGACTCAGATAATTGGATTTTAGAAAACATCGATAGGATTAAGCATCTTCCCTGCACTGTTATCCACGGTAGATACGATATGCTATGTCCTATGCAAAATGCGTGGGATCTACACACAGCTTGGCCCCATTCAAAGCTGAAGATTATTCCGATTGCTGGACATTCTTCTTCTGAACCCGGTATCTTAGATGCTCTTATCCAAGCTACAGATTCTTTTAGATAGTTTATTTTACAAACGATACATCCACATTAAGAATAGCACCAAATCGAGCAAGTCCCATACCATAACAAATAAAAGCACATAATTCAGCGATCTCTTTTTCACTAAAATGTTCTTTTAGTGCTGCTATATCTTGCTCAGTAACTTGCCTTTCTATTTGAATAACCTTTTTTGCAAAATCAACAGCTACCTTTGTTTTGACATCTTCAATAAGTTGAGTTGGACATCCATGCGACATACAATAAGCACAACCAACTTGATAAGCTACAGCTCTTCGCACTTCTTCTTGTAACTTACGATCAAGATCGCAGCTATTGTAGAAACTATCGAGTAATGTCATCCAGTTCTTCAATAACTCAGGGTTATGACCTAGCAATTTCGTGAGTGGATTGTCTCCACTTTCAGAGTAAGATATATATGCCATACAGTTTCCTTATTTTTGAATTTAAAGCATTTCAAATGACAAACAGGGATACTTTTAAGAAATCTGATCAGAACTTATTCTAAACAGCATCCTCCAGCACTTCAGAATTAACCATCAAGGGCTTGTTGCTTTCTTTTGCTCCTGACAATGTCTCCGGTGTGATGTCCTTAAAAATAGCGTTAATTTCCATGTTCTTAAGCAACTCTGAGAACACCATGCGGATGTAGATCTCTTGCACGGAGCTAAGTTTAGCTTGTTCTTTCTCCCATTTAACTACAGCAGCATGCGAGACATCCAACCTTTTACCGAAGCTTTCTGTGGTTAAATGCATGAATTTTCTCATGAACCTCATCTCTTTGCCGGTGAGAGGGGATTTTTTATGAATAAGTTCGTTGAAAACCCAAAGCTGAAGGGCGTTTAAATTAATATCGATCACCCACTCCCCTAGATTTTTTTTCATTGGGCAATCGATTATCTGTACAGGAAATCCGAGCCCTGTGAATGTATATGTTTCCTTTTTTTTCTCCATAGCTACAACTCCATTACGGTTATGATTAGCATCTCTTCAACAAATGCGACAATTACTCCAACTTTTCTCGCATCCTCTATCCTTCCTTCGATAGCATATTTCCAAATCTGACTATGGGTATCAAGGCCAGTTTTTGAATGATTGTGCTTGCCTGTTTCTAATACATGCAGAACATCTGACAAGTCAAGGTCATCGTTCTTTAACTCTTTGTCCGCATGCTTAGTTAACCGATACCTGTCCTCTGCTAAATGCTTGTGTATTACTTTTCTAAGTTGTGCATCAGTTAGATATCCGTCATCAGTTTTTTTCATAAGCAAGTTGCCTCTGTCGATCTAAAATAATTGTAACATATTCACAAAATTTAAACATAGCAAATATCGCAAGTGATTTAAAATTAAGTATTTGATGAATTATTGCTCTTGATTTAGTTTCAATAACAGCAAAGACATGCTTTCTAGTCAAAGTTTACTTTACTTAAGAGTTCTGAACGCGTCCAGCCTCCCTCGATTGTTCCCCAAAGCCGAATTTTGTAGCAACTTGAAGTTCTTTTTTTGTCATGCTTTTCTCCTGAGTTAGATTTAACCAAATACGTTCGACACGGCATGTTATTCTTTATTTTTCTGATAAGAAAAAAAATCAATAAGGTCTAAATTAAAGACTGGACTGCGAAAAGAGGTCTTAGAAATGGAATGAGCCTTATAATGGGGAGAGGATCGCAGTCAAGGACGCAGGTGATCAAAAAAACTTTTTAATTTTTATTGTGTAACGAGCGTTGTCTGAATGAGTCTTTGAATTTCATCAGGAGGAAGTATCTTTGCTGCTTCAATAACTAGGTTCATGTACTGAAAATGTTTTTTTGTTATATAATGGTTTTGCTTCTTTTCACCGTTGAGTAGATTGTATTTTTCCAAATACTCTTCAAAATTCTTTCTTCGACCCGGCATAGGATGCGTCATAATTTCTTCTAAATGAGATGTTTTGTAATTTTCTATGACTTGCAAAGACTGAGTCCCAATCATATATTCGGGAGGAAGATCTAATAGAACATGTACTCCATCTATAGCATCCTCTGAATAGATTCTTACAAAAAAATCAGGGTCTTGCAAAAAGGAAATCGAATCTTGTAAGGCAAAAACGCCGCATCCATAGTCACTTGATAATCTTTGTACGCCAGAATAAAAGAGTTCCACTGAAAATCCTTTGGACCTATAAAGCTTTACCATCTCAAGCAAAACCACAGGAATACAGAAGCCTCCGGGGGCCCCTTCTTCTTTTGTAGGGATGCTCTCCATCCAAGAAATTTTTATTTCTTTTTCTGTCTTTTCAAAAAAAAGCGCCTCTTTATGATAACCCATTGTGGAAAGAATAAGAGAGCATCGTTGATCCCCTTCTTTATCTACAATCCTTTGCACTTGATTTAACATAGCTTCTACAGAAGTGCATACAAATAAATTAGATAAGCCTTTTTTCACTGTTAGGTAAGCTGCAATCATCGCCACACCCGGTGTATCCAGGAGAAGAGGTACGGGAACGATCTCAGATGTAAAAGGATTAACAAATCCATCCATGCCTATTAGCAAATGGATGTCATGTTGTTGACACTCTTGCATAAGACGCTTTTCTTCTTCAGCTCTCTCTTCTTTAGAGAGCAAAGTTTTCCAGTTTTTGTTTCTTAACTGTATTTCTTCAGATAAAGCAATTTCTCTTAAATATTCCGTAGTTGTATCAGATGAGACTTCTAAACAATATGCAGTATATGCACACAATGACATTTGCAATATTTTATTCATTTTAAGTTAAGCTGTTATAATAATAAAAGATTACAACAAGCTGGCAAAAAGGGCTGGAACCTTCTCTTCAACGCTAATTGGTTGAGGCACCCCTAAAAGGTCTGCTACAACTTTTGTAATATTTTTTCTAAAATCTGGGATAGGAAAAGCTCCGGAAACCACAGGATGCCCCATATCCTCTTTCAAAAGAACACGAATTAGAGTTGTCATTTCAGAAATCTGATAAAACACATCACCAAATCCATGCTTTCTTACAAAATGAAGGTTAAATGTCTCCCAAAAAAGATGTCTCGCTGAAGAGGTGTCTGTATTATCTAAAAGCAGTTTTCTACCAAGATAGATCCCTTCATTAACAGAACAAGAACCTGTCTTTGTAATGATTAGATCAGAACATACCATAATCTCAATGATATCTTTTGTGAATTTGCGCAAATGGAATACAAGGCCATTTGTCGTTTGGATTGTTATAAACGCCGTAGTTTCTTTAACAACTAGGCCACCTTTTTCTAAAAACCAAGCTAGAATAACCTGACGAATTTTTTCATTTCTTCCTACACATACGTTAATTTCTAAGGGAAGGGAAAAATCCTCATTCATTAATTTAGCAAGCTCTTGCGTGTATTGTAAAAGCCTACGATTTCCAGAAGCCCCTAGAATCAGAGTTAGCGAAAATCTATGCCCATAGATACCATGTTTCAATTTTAAAAGAGCCACTTGTCCAGGACTATACTGCTTTTGACATCCTCCTCGTACAGGAAATCCCGTAATAACAATCTTGTCTTGTGGGATAGAAGCATTTTTTAGACCTTTTTTTCTAAGATCGTCATCATCATAAGGTAGAGCAAAAGCAATCTTATCTTCCGGTTTAAACTGAGCTTTCTTCATCCCTATAAAAAAAGTAGATGTATCTAAGTCTGTTGGCAAAACAACAAAGGGTAGTTGTCTTTTTTGTAGGGCTTTTGCAATACCACTATTCACAAAGGGAACTGTAGAGATCACAAGATCATAAGACACTGATGCTTTTTTCAAGTAGATTTCAAATAGTTTTTCTATTTTAGATTGATTAGCGCACATATATCTACTTCCAATAACACCAAAAATATAATAAACACCCTTATGATAACCTTTACGGAGCATGAAATTATAAACGTCTTCCCCCGTAAGCCTACCTCTTGTAAGTGAATGTAAAAAGTCTAATCGATGAATAATTTGGGTGATGACATTAACAACTTCTATATCGTAATCAGAAGAAAAAATATCTTTTAAGGACTCTGCAGCCATCTTATGTCCGCCCCCTCCTTCACTGATTAAGACTAAAATCCTCTGTCTTTTTTTAGGAGAATAAGCCTTATCTATAATTTCTTCTAATTGTTTTTTTTCCATCTCGAAGCCATTTATTTTTATATAGTTTACATGTTTATCTTTAATATATTATAGAAAAGGAAACTAAAAAGGACTTTATCTATGCGTCATTTATTTTCCAAAAATCTAATCCCACTACTAATTTTACTGTTCTTAGTCATTCTTTTATATATTTTTGATGCTCCTACTCACTTTACCCTAGAAGCCCTTAAAGAAAAAGAAAGCATTATTTTTAACTGGATGAGGCTCCATCCTTTCCTTTCCGCATTCACTTTGTTTTGCCTCTATGTCGTCTCTACATGTCTTTTTATTCCTGCCGCTAGCATACTCTCACTTATTACTGGAATAATTTACCCTTTTCCTTATGCCCTAGCTCTTAGTGTCTTTTCAGAAACATTAGGAGCTTGTTTATTTTTTCTTGTCTTACGATTTGCTCTTAAGCCCTTCAAACCTTGGAAAAAAGACTCCTACTATTTTAAAAAAGCAGAAGAAGGTTTCAAAAAGAACCCCGCCTCTTATCTTCTTTTCCTACGCTTTTCGCATCTAACACCTACTTGGCTCATCACTATTTCAGCCACTTTATTCAAATCATCTTTTTGGACGTTTGCCTGGACAACTTTCTTGG
>CANNLR010000037.1 GCA_947505635.1 Chlamydiota bacterium | reverse complement strand
GGCGGCACAGAGCTTATGGCAAGAGAACTCGAGCGTCGTATTCCTTTTAACTTATTAAATAAATTTCAAATCTTCTTATCTCACATTCTTACTCCAATAGACAAAAGTAAAATTCAAATCTTTTGGGCCCATAATCTACATGGGAAAACTATCCACGGTGATCCAATGGAAAATGAAGGTTGGGCTAGATTTCATAAAATCGTCTTTGTCAGTAACTGGCAAATGCAACAATATATCGACTACTACAAAATCCCTTGGTCTAAATGCCACGTACTTCAAAATGCCATCATCCCTATTTCAACTCACAAAAAACCCCATCCTTCGCCTATCCGTCTTATCTACACCCCCACTCCTTACCGTGGGTTAACCTCCCTTTATATAGCCTTCCATAAGCTCTGCGAAAAATATGACGACATTGAATTATCTGTATTTTCATCTTTCAAACTGTATGGATCAGAAGCTAATGATGCCCTCTATGACAAATTATTTACAGTCCTCAAAAAGCACCCAAAAGTCCATTATTATGGTACAGTAGAAAACTCCGTTCTCCGAAAACATCTTGAGCAGTCTCATATCTTTGCTTACCCTACAAATATGAAAGAAACAAGTTGCCTTTGCCTTATAGAAGCCATGAGTGCTGGCTTATTATGTGTACACCCTAGATATGGCGCCCTTAGCGAAACAGCATCCAATTGGAACTTAACATATCCGTGGCACGAAGACTCTTGGAAGCACATTGATGAATTTTATGTCCACCTAGAAAATGCCATTAATCTCGTTAGAAACTACTATGAAATTACGCAAGTAAAACTAAAAGAACAAGTAAGCTACACAGAAAATTTCTATAGTTGGGACGTTCGTGCTATTGAATGGAAAACCTTCCTTCTTGGATTATTAAATCCACCCCCTGACAACAAAATATCAGATAAATAAAAACTTCTTGTCTTTTTCACAACTGTATCCTACAAAGATGAAAAAGGAATTATTCTCATGACTAATATCTTATCAAAAGACTCTTTTCCTCAAGTCAAGCTCTTCGTTGCCATTCCTATGTATGGAGGCAAGTGCATGTCCAATTGCCTTAAAGGGATGATGGATCTATCTTCTGTTTGCACAACTTACAATATACCAATGACACTTCATGGAGTCATTAATGAGAGTCTTGTACAAATGGCACGAAATGTTTGCGTGAATGCTTTCTTAGAATCTGATTTCACCCATTTTCTTTTTATTGATGCAGACGTTGGATTTACAGCTCAAGATGCCCTTACCTTGCTTTACATTGCCTCTTCTGATAAAGAAGAAAAATATGATATATTAGCAGGTCCTTATCCTAAAAAAAACATTTCTTGGAGAAAAGTTAAACGCGCTGTAGAAAAAGGACTTGGAGATCCTGAGCCAAGTTGTTTGGCAAATTATGCAGGAGATTACACTTTTATATTATCACCTCATCAAAAGTCTTTTCCACTTGATGAACTCGCTGAAGTGTTGGAGGTCGGGACAGGATTTATGATGATTCCCAGACGAACATTTGAAAAATTCAAACAAGATTACCCCAATAACACCTATCTTGGGACCAATGGAGAAAAGCAGTTTGCCTTTTTCGATTGCATTATCAACCCTGATACAGGGTACATAATAGGGGAAGATTGCCTATTTTGCCTCAATGTAAGAAAGATGGGAGGAAAAGTTTGGGTAGCCCCATGGCTAAAGCTCACCCATCAAGGCCTCTACCAATTCAAAGAATCCTACACCCCGTCCTTCATTTAAAAAAAGTATTGTTCTTTTCTGTTATTTGTCTTACAAGAATAGAAAAGGAGCTCTATATTATGAATATTTCTTTTTCTAAAGACTCATTCTCGAAAGTTAAACTCTTTATAGGAACTCCTATGTACGGAGGCACTTGCACGTCAGCCTATCTAAAAGGAATGGTCGATTTATCAGCAGCCTGTACAGCCTACGGTGTACACATGAATCTCTGTGCCACAACACAATTCAGTGTTGTTCAAGTAGGGAGAAATACCTGCGTAAATAGTTTTTTAGAATCAGATTACACTCATTTTCTTTTTATCGATTCCGACATCGGATTCACTGCTAAAGATGCGCTTACTCTACTTTATCTTGTTACCACAGATAAAGAAAAAAAATATGATGTGTTAACAGGACCCTATCCCAAAAAAAGCATTTCTTGGGAAAAAGTTAAATGCGCTGTTGAAAAAGGCTTGGGCAATGACGATCCAAAGGACTTAGAAAATTATGTGGGAACCTACAGTTTTGTAGCTCCCAAAGAAAAGCCCTTTTCTTTCACCACTCCATCAGAAGTTTTGGAGGCCGGAACCGGATTTATGATGATTCCTAGAAGAACCTTTGAAAGCTTCATAAAAGCTTACCCTGAAAATGTATTTAAAGAGTCTAATAAAAAAGAGCAGTTTGCTTTTTTTAATTGTGCCATCGATCCTGACACCAAACGATTTATGGCAGAAGACATTTTGTTTTGTCACAATGTTCGAAAAATGGGAGGAAAAGTTTGGGTAGCTCCTTGGTTAAATCTTATCCATCAAGGGATCTACTCCTTTCAAGGATCCTTAGCCCATGTTGCAGCTCTTGGTATGTCTCCCGCTGACTTTTAGCCGAAAAATTAGGACTTTATGCACATCTCTTTTTCTGAAGACTCTTTTCAACAAGCCAAGCTCTTTATTGCAACACCTATGTACGGAGGAGTATGCACATCAAATTACCTAAGGGGAATGATCGACTTAGCGGGGACCTGCGCCATCTATAATATCCCTATGCAATTTCATGAAGTTACTAATGAAAGTCTTGTTCAAAAAGCAAGAAATACCTGTGTAGAAGCTTTCTTACAATCTGATGCCACACATCTTCTTTTTATTGATGCAGACATCGGATTTGTGGCTAAAGATGCCCTTTCCCTCCTCTATCTTATGGTCTCAGATAAAGAAAAAAAATATGATGTCCTAGCAGGCCCTTATCCTAAAAAACAAATCTCTTGGAAAAAAGTGAAAAGAGCTGTAGAAAAAGGATTTGCTAATCTAGAAGCCAACGCTCTAGAACAATATACAGGAGACTTTGTCTTTCTAGCTCCTGCAGGAAAACCTTTTTCTTCAAAACTCCCTTCTGAAGTCTTAAAAATTGGAACTGGATTTATGATGATCGCTAGAAAGACTTTTGAAGAATTTAAACAAGCTTATCCTGAAAAAAACTATAAAATTTCTGAAACAAAAAAAGGATATGCTTTTTTTGATTGTGAAATAGACCCTAAAACAAAACTCTACATGCCAGAAGACTATCTATTTTGTCATCGCGTCCGAGATATGGGGAAAAAAGTCTGGTTAGCTCCTTGGCTAAAACTTTCACACCAAGGCCAATACTCATTTTTAGGATCTTTAGAGCACATAGCAGAACTTGGCATGTCACCAACTGACGGGTAATAACAGGATATAAATCATGGATATTTGTTTTTCGAAGGATTCTTTTACGCAAACTAAGCTCTTCATTGGGGCCCCTATGTACGGGGGGGTATCCACCTCTAGCTGCCTCAAAGGGATGATCGATCTAGCTACAGCTTGCGTAGCCTATAACATCCCCTTTAGAGTTTGCGGCATGACTAATCAAAGCCTTGTACAAAGAGCTAGAAATTCGTGCGTAGATTCTTTTTTACGCTCTGATCTTACCCATTTTCTTTTCATTGATGCGGATATTGGATTTACAGCTAAGGATGTTCTTTCTCTTCTCTTCATTATGGCCTCAGACAAAGAAAAAAAATATGATGTATTAGCCGGCATCTATCCTGTAAAAGACATCTCCTGGGAAAGTGTTAGGTGCGCTGTTAAAAAAGGGCTAGCTGATGAAAATGCTGCCATCTTAAAAAATTATACAGGATCATATCCACCGTTAACCTTAATAGAAAAATCTTCTTCTTCAAAAGGCCCCATAGAAGTCTTAGAAGTCCCTGCTGGATTTATGATGGTCCCTCGTAGAACTTTTGAAAAGTTTAAGCAAACCTATCCAGAAAACACTTATCTTGCTCCTGAAAATGAAAAAGAATTCGCCTTTTTTGATTGCGTTATTGATCCTGAAACAAAGTACTATATGAGAGAAGATCAAAGATTTTGTCAGTACGTCAAAAAAATGGGAGGTAGGATCTGGGCGGCTCCTTGGCTAGAAATTTCTCACCAAGGAAATTACGTATTTAAAGGATCGGTTCTTTAACAAGAACAAGGCCAATCCACCCTTCTTTTTTGACTATTTTTTGTGCTTTAAGAGAAAACTGCTTAACAAAAAGAAGATAATCCTTTTCTTGCTCTTCTAAGATTCCTGAAACAATCCAAAGAGCACACTTACTAGTAGGAAAAGAGGCAAGAGCCTGCTTTTGCTCCTCCCATATCATATTTAACAATAAAACGTCTGGAAAGACTTCCTCGGGCAAATCAAATCCAACAAAGATCTTATCTTCTAACTGATTAAGCCTTGCATTTTCCTTCGTATGCTCCAAAGCCTTTAGATCAATATCTAACCCATATACCTTTTCAGAGCCAAGCTGCAAAGCAAAAAGCCCTAGCACACCACTTCCGCATCCTAAATCTACTACAGTTTTATCTTGTATATAAGAGTTCATGAGTTCCATCATCAGACGGGTCGTGGGATGAGAAAGATCTCCAAATCCTGCTCCAGGAGATAGCCTAAGATATTTTGTGTTGTTTGCAGAAAAATCTGAGAGGGGAATCTTACACATCCCTTCTATAAAATAAGGACAAAATAGCTCCCACTGCTGTACCCAATCAATATCTTCAGCTAAAGGGATACAACTTTCTATATGGACCCACTGCAGAGGGAAAGACTCTTTTTTTGTTTTTCCACAAAAATAAGTCAGCTCCTCTTCTAGATCCTCTAACATGCTAACCTCTTCAACTCCATAAGATAAAAGCTCTTCTAAGCCTTCTGCGATAGAGCTTTTCTTTCGTAGAAAAAAATTAAACCAAGTAGTCATTGTCGTCTCATCATAAGTGAAAAATTAACTCTTTAATCGATCCCAACGGGATTGGATTAACTCTTTGTAGGTATCCTGCGTTTTCTTTGATAGAAAACTCTTCTCAATTAATCCTTGCCAAGAAAAGATTGCCTTTTCAAAACATAAAAGCTCTTCTTGTAAGATTTTTTCAGAAAGTCCCAGTCTTTCATGACCATAATAATCAACAAAATCAACACGAGTAAGTCTACTTTTTTTTCCTCTAATAGGTAGCGCTATCTCTTCTTTAGACTGCAGTACCATAGTTGTATTCAGAAGATCGTAAGCAGGACTCAATTCCACCCGATCTTTTCGTCTAATTAAGCTAAAATTTTTCAAGTGCATATCTTCATTTCCTACAAGGAAATTGAAAATTACACGCTTAAATAATTTTATTTTTTCCAAAAGAGGAAATGTGCAGTGTTTTTCCAAAATAGAAGCTACTTTTTCCATACTAGAATCGTATTTTGTATCACGAGAAGAGCCTAAAAGTTGAGAAAAATCTTCCGTTCCCACTTTTTGAGTTTTCCCTAAGCGATCAAATCTTTTAACAAAATAGGTTAGAGATTGATCGATATTGTAGATCATCCCATGGAATGGAACTTCAATACCAACAACTTTGGCTAGTTTCATTGTAAGATCTTCATTTTGAGGAAGCTCTTCATATAATTGATGAGGAGGTTTCAATAAATAACGCCCTCTTTTTTCTACAACCTCTAATACTTCTTTTGGTAAATTCAAAATGACGCTTAATTTAGGTTGAACACCTTGAATAGATAGTTTGGCGGCAAACTGAGTTGCGAGTAAAATCTGCTCTTTTGCCGTATACGGAAAGTCTTGTAAGTTTTTTAAATTCTTAGAAAAAAAACTAAGCCCTCGTTGTGAATATTTTTGATCCCCACATAATTCGTAAGTAATAGGACAGCGATTCACAAAACCTCCTCCACCGTTACATTTCCAACCATATCCCCACCAACGGCCATCAATTGTGAAAATAAATCATCTCGATCCACCTTTAATTGTCGCAGCAATCCTTCTAACATAATCCCTTCTGGGAGTAGTCCTTCAAAAAATGGGGGAAATCGATCGAACTTATAAACGAGCTGAGTTATTGGCATCTCTAAAGAAACGGGAAAACCTTTATAAGGTTCTAAATAAATAAAGTTGTATTCCTTGCTACGTTTAATTTCTTGAAGCTCTCCAGATAAAATTCCATCAACAAATACATTAGCTCTTCGCATCTTGATCCTCCTCAAGTAAATGCATCAATGGACTTAGAAAGTTTATTTTTATATTCAATACCTCCATAACCTTTAAAAGGGTATCAAAACGAATACTCAACTTTCCTTTTTCAAGGTCAAAAATAACAGTTTTTCCAAGCCCCGCAATCTTAGCTAACTCTTGTTGTGATAATCCGGCTTTCTTACGATGAAATCGAATTACTCTCCCTATTTCTTTTACATTCACAGTACCACACTCTCTCACATTTTACCATTATAACAGTAATTGTAGTATAAAAATTGATTTTATGCTCTAATATTTCATAAAAAATGAAAAACCCACCGCTAAAGCGGTATTTTTATAGATTAAATCATTATACAAAAACACCTCTTGAAAAAAAGAGCCCTTTAGATGATACTATGGCCGCTAATGCACTGGTAGCTCAGCTGGATAGAGCACCCGGCTACGAACCGGGAGGTCAGAGGTTCGAATCCTCTCCGGTGCATCTTTTTACTATAAAGAGATCTAATTTATGATCCTTGAAACATTCTGTTGCGGTCCTTGCCAAACTAATTCTTACTTGGCAGCCTGCCCTATTACTCATAAAGCTTTTGTTGTCGATGCTTCTCAAGGAAGTGCTCCCCTTATACAAGAAGCTTTAAAAAATCGAAAACTTACTTTAGAAAAGATTTTCCTTACCCATTCTCATTGGGATCATATTGCAGATGCAAAGAAGCTATCCTCTTTAACTCAAGCGCCTCTTTTAATCCATAGACTAGATACCCCTAATCTTATTCAGCCAGGAAAAGACGGACTTCCTTTATTTTTCCCCATTGAAGGGGTCGAACCTCAAGAATTTTTAGAAGAGGGATCTATCTTCACTGTTGGAGAACTGACTATCCAAATTCTTCATACTCCTGGACATAGCCCGGGAGGGGTATGTTTATATCTCCCCAAAGAAAACCTTCTTTTTTCAGGAGACACATTATTCCGAGGAACAATGGGACGTATTGACTTTCCAACCTCAAAAGCAGAAGATATGTGGAAATCTTTAGAAAAACTATCCAAGCTCCCTTCTTATATAAAAGTACTTCCCGGCCATGGAGATCCAACATCTATAGGGAAAGAATCTTGGATGACTGAGGCCAAAAAAAAATTCACTTAACCCAAAAGAGATAACTATGAGTATGCTATTAATGGGGCAGCCAGCTCCTACTTTTTCCGCTAAAGCAGTGGTTCAAGGAAAAATTGTCCCCAACTTTTCTTTAGGATCTTTTCTCGGTAAATATGTTGTTTTTTTCTTCTATCCCTTAGATTTCACTTTCGTGTGCCCAACCGAACTTCACGCCTTCCAAGAAAATCTTGCTAAGTTTGAGCAAAGGGGAGCTGAGGTGATCGGCTGTTCTGTAGATAGTTGCTATAGCCACTTGGCTTGGACAAATACACCAAAAGCCAAAGGAGGAGTAGAAGGAGTAACGTATCCCCTTATTTCTGATCTCAATAAATCTATAGCAAAAAGCTACCATGTCTTAGATGAAAAAGAGGGAATTGCTTATCGAGGACTTTTTATCATTGATCCCGAAGGCGTTATTCGTCATCAGCAGATCAATGACTTCGCCATTGGACGCTCTATAGATGAAACCTTGAGAATACTCGATGCTCTCATCTTTCATAAGAATAATGGTGATGTTTGCCCCGCAAACTGGCATAAAGGCGACAAGGCCATGCGAGCAAATGCAGAAGGCCTTGTACAGTTTTTTACATAATAATAGGACGAGAACCTATTAAATAGTCATAAAGATCCTTCTCTGTGAGGACTAAAAGGCTATTGTGGATGCTACAAAGACCCATAGCAGCATCCACAATCTCTTCATCTCCTACGCCAGGAATCAAAATAGCCTGCAGCTGAGGAGCCCATCTTTCAGATTTTACCAACTCAAATCCTTTTATATAATCTCTTACACTAAAACCCTCTTCTTCTACCCGACAAAACAACAACTGCTTACTATAAAGAAGTGTTTGTATGGCATAAGAAATGCCTTGACTTTCCTCAGGGGAATTCCCCAATGCATCACAAAGCTCAGGAAGAGATTGGCAAATCAACGGAATACCAAATTCCCCTTTTTCAGCTTCTCCAAATAAAAAAACAGTGGGTTTCATATTCTCTCCTTTAAAAAATAAGATAAAATCTGCACCCTTACTTAATCCATATAAAAAATACTTTTTAACTGAAAGGAAAAAATATTAGACCGAACCCTTGCATAAAAAGAATTTCTCTGTCATTTTTTATCTTTCTACTATTCATAAGGGATTTATATGAAATACAGTTTACGATATATTTTTGTTCTATTTATTGGCTTCTTGTTGCCTTTTCTAAGCATAAAAGGGATGGCTACAACCCTTACTCTATTTATTACAGAACACTCAGGTCAAGAAGATCTCTACACGATAACTTTTCAAGATGAACAAGAATGCCAAACTGCCCTACAAGAAATGGCTCATTTCTTAGCCAAAAATCCTCCTCATAAAATAGCTTATTCTGCAGAAGACACCCCTTCTTTTTTGGAAGAAAAATGGGAAAATTTTCTTCTTAGCATCACACAAGAATCCTCTTTTGATTCTGATTTCGAAGTAAAATATTTAAGCGCTTCTTCTTTTTCCACCTTACCCTTTATGCAAGGATGGGACTCTTCTGTAAAGGAAGCTCAAGCTCAAACTAAAGAAGCGGAACCTTTCTTTGCTCTCCGTCTAACAGCCAAAGATAAAAAAAATATCTCCTTGCTCATAAGTGACCTAGCTGACAAAAGCTATTTACAACTACTAAACAATCAAGCCAGCATGAATCAAAAAGGTGATCGCGCTAGAGTTGTTCCTCCTATGCGCTTTATCGGATATATTCTTTCGGACCCCTATCTTCATAAATGTCTTAAAACAATAGAAAAAGACAGTTTAAAATATAAAGAATTTATCGCCGGATTTGAAAAAAGAATGAAAGACGATGCCGCTAAAGAAGACTTACTTTTATACGTCCCTGGTTTTGCTGAACTTTTGCAAATAGATCAACAAATGGTAATAGATATTATCGAAAGCAAAAGTTATGCAAACCTAGTAAAGAAATTAATATAAACAAATATTGACCAGATTTCCCTAGACTGTTAAAGGTTAAAAAAGGACATGTTATAATTACAGTCTAAGGAATTCAAAATGAATGAAAAAAAAAATGACTCTAATCTCTATTCATTGAATTACATCTACTACGGCTTATATTTTATACTATTTGCCGGATTACAAGTCTTCCATGTTTTATTAATAGACCCCTCCAGCAATCCAGAACGCATTATTTATGCTCTTTACGCTGGTATGCAATCTTTTATAGAAGTCCTCTGCATGGCAAGCGTTTCTAGCTGGCTTGTCCATCAAAAATGGAAATGGTCTCATCGAGTCTGGATCCTCTTGCTTGGGATACTTTTATTTTGTCGTATTATAGATTTTCTACTAGTCCGTTTAATGGACATTTCTATATGGAATGGCATGGGGTTTTTCTTTCAAGAAACCTTTAGCAACATGTTAGCCATGTTGATGTCAACGACGATACAACCCTCAGTTTGGATTCTGACCCTTTGCGTCTCTATACTATTGATGCTCTCTGGATGGTTTATCTTTTATTTTACCCAAAAAATCTATCAAAAAAGGCCTATTCTCTTTTCTGGGAAAACTTTAATTGGTCTTTTTGCCATTAGCTTTTCTTTTCTAACCTTCAACGATCTACTCTTATATTTTTTTGAATCGCCTCAAAGTACTCTCATCTACACAAAGGCCCTTCCTTGGAAAAGAACTCTTTTTACTCCTGATGAAAATAAAATTACGGTAAACCAATACCTATCTCATATTCCTAATCAATTATTTTCTGATACTCTAGACTCCTCTCTTTTTTCTTTAGAAAGAACTCCTGATGTTTTCTTATTTATTGTAGAAAGCCTCCGAGAAGACTTTTTAACTCCAGAAATAACTCCGTCTATCGCACAATTCAGACAAGACTACGCTTCTTTTGATCAAACCCTTTCTATCTCTAATGCCACCCACACCTCTTGGTTTTCTATCTTTTACTCCACCTACCCATTTTATTGGGCAAAACACTATAATAAGACTTGGACACAAGGGAGCCCTTCTTTAGCTCTTTTGAAAAAAATGGGGTACAAAATCCATGTTTACTCCTCAAGTCACCTCAACTATTACTCCATGAATAGAGTCCTATTTGGATCAACTGGGCAAAATGCAGACTCCATACAAGAGTTCCAAACAGATAGCACAATTTCCCCTTGTCAAGCTGATGAAGCTGCAATAAAGCAACTTTGCCATGATATTAACTCTTCTGACAAAAGGGGAGGCCGGGTCTTTATCACCTTCTTAGACTCAACACATTTCGATTATAGCTGGCCTCAAGACACTCAAACTGTATTTACTCCCATAGAAGAAAAAATGAATTACCTAAAAATATCTTACGAAAGAAGCAACTTAGAAAAAATACAAAATAGATATAAAAACTCTCTTCATTTTGTGGATAAATTATTTAATCAGTTTAAGCTAGCTGCGGAAAAAAAGGGAATCTGGGAAGAATCTGTTGTTATCTTCACAGCAGATCATGGGGAAGAACTCAATGAATATGGCTGCATGTTCCACGCATCCAATTTATCTCCTCCTCAAATTCAAGTCCCTCTTTACATGAAAATGGGCAATCCCTCTAATGAGTTGTCTTTACAGACAAACAATAAAGCTTCTCAACTCGATATCTTTCCTACTTTATTCCATTATATTATAGGAGAAAATAATACAGCTTCTATTTTTCAAGGGAAAAGTCTATTCAGCTCTTCTCCTACATCTTACTTAATAGGAACTCGTTTCAATGGGGGCCTTACTCCTTATCAATTCTATATACAAAATGGAAATCATCGCATGACGGCTGAATTTTGCAACTCTAAGGATATCTTTCACTGCAACCAATTAAAAATCCTTTCTATCGAAAATGAAAAAGGAGAATTAATTCCTTTTACAGCCTCCTTTGTCCACACCTATTTTCAAGAAGGGTTAGATGCGCTATTCGGATCTGAAAATAATTAATTTATTTTTTATCTCTTTCTTATGCTTCTTATGCACTATAGAAGCTCAAGAAGAATGCTCTATCCCTATGGGGCTTAGACAAAAAACACTTCTACAGCTTGATGAATGGATCAATAAAGTAACCCCCCTTCCTGTAAGGACATTCCCATTACTTTCTCAAGAGTCCATCCAAACCTATAAAGAGCCAATTTTAGAACTACAAACATTTTCTAAAGAACACAACTTCTTTTCTTGTCAAAGTCCTCTTGTAGGAATTGTAACAGAAGAACTATCTGATATTGCAGCAGTAGAAAAAGCTCTAGCTTGTTTACTAGAGTCTAAAGATCTCTTTTTTATAGAGCTAGCAACCGGAGAACTTCTCAGTAAAGTGTTAGCCTATCGAAATTTACAAAAGGGACTAAAAATAAAGATCCCTTGCATTATAGAAGGGGAAGCTCTTTTAGTGGACTATCAAGTCAACGAGGTTTTAAATCTTTGGTATGAGATGCCAGCCTTTGGACTTCTCCCTTTACATAGAAAAGCAAATCCCATCTTACTGTTTAGGGGGAGCGACTTTTCTTTACTTTCTAAAAAAAGTTGGGCTTCTCTTTTAAGTGATTTAGATATTTCGGGAACCGGATTTTCAGCCTTTCACCTTTCAAGATCCGATATTCATGCCTGGCTAGAAAAAGCCTTCCTCTTTTCTGAAAATCGAACAAAAGTCATGGGGTTTAGCCTAGGGGGCATCTTATCTATATACACCATCATTTTTGAAAAATCTCTTATAGCCCATCAAGGATCCATGGCCTTTAATCCTCCTGGCGTCTCGAAATCCATAATAGAAAAATGGAAAGAAGTCTCTTCTTTACTAAAGATCTATGTCACGCAAGGAGATCTTATCCCAAAACTTGGTATTTTAGCTCATCCAGCTTTTGTTCTTTTTACAGAAAAGAAATTTGGACCTATCGAAGCCCATACCCAGCTCATGACAGCAGAGCCCTCTTTCTTCCTCGCTGAAATCTACATAGAAAATCAACCTCTCAAAAAGCCCTAACTTAAAAATTAACCTTAAACTTTTTACATCTTGTCGAATAATCTGGCAGAAATCTGGCAGAATCTGGCAGAATCTGGCAATAATACCTCATAATCAGGAGATCTTCATGCTGGATTTGGAAAAATTACTCTCTATGCCAGAAGGGAAGACCCTAGAATTCAAAAGAGACTTATCTTCTTTACAACCGATCATTAAAACTCTTGTAGCCTTTGCTAACACGGCAGGAGGAACTCTTATTATTGGAAAAGAAGATAAAGGT
>CANNLR010000036.1 GCA_947505635.1 Chlamydiota bacterium | reverse complement strand
CAAAATATTTTCTCGATACTCTTTCCAGCCAAACAAATTCAGAATAGGTTTTACCTCCACCATTTTTTTCATTCCAATTAATCCCTCTATATATATAATCCGGCCTCGATGAAAAAAACACTATAGAGCGTGTAAAATATATGACTGTCACCCTTCAGAACGAAACAATTCGGAAAAATGTTGAGATCCTTAAAATTATTCTAAAAAAAGTAACTCAACTCCATAAAAACACTTCTCAAGTTGATAAAAGCACACAATCTGTTCTTGTATTTTTACATCGTGCTAAAGGAGAGATTCGTTTTTTTGACAATTATGCAGAACCGCTCGACCCCAAGGAATGGACTTGCATCCGTTTTCATTTCTCCCCTTCAACAATCTCTCAAGAAAGTTTTTCTCTTGATATTTCTAATGTCAATGAAAAACATTTCTCCTGGAAAGAGCTCGAAGCAGAGGCCTTTTTCAATCTAAAAGAAACCATTAAAACGATGCAATTCATTTCCCGATTTCTCCCTAAATTAAAAAGCTTTCCCTCTATTCTTAAAGAGTTTTCTCTAACCAATTTAGATACTCTGCTTAGTCACCTTCCTGGCCAAGATATTATTCATGAAGCTTGGCATGATCTTACTAGAAAAGAATGTGAACAACTCTTACTCAGTCGCCCCCCGGGAGTTTATCTTTTTAGAAAGGATGAATTTGCTTCTATATTAGAAGAAGAACTCTCTTCAACACATAGTCAAAAAATAAGTTGCACTACACTTAGCTATGTATCTTCAGTTAAAAAGATTTCTGATTTGACACTTGTTAAAACAAAAGATGGATGGTCTATCTATACTGGCAATCCTAATCTAGAAGAAGCCAGATATCCCACAGTAGATTCCTTAATAGATAGTATGAAAGGGGTATGCAATACCCCTTTCATACTTGTGCAATCTTAAGAAGAAGAATTTGCAAGTTCGCCTGAAAGAACATCCCACTGTTTGCCTTCTTGGGCTAACAGTTGTTTAATTTGCTTAATCTCTTTTTTGAGATTTAGCAACTGCTCTTTTTCTCCCTTCTTCTCTTTTTTCATTTGAAGATACTCTTCTTTGAGCTTTCTAAGTTGCTTCAATTTTGAAAGAACGGAATCAATAAGAGCTGAGATTTTTTTCTCCCATTCTTCCTTTTGGAGTTGAAAAGCCGCAGGAAATTTCTCCAATAGAACCCTTTTACGATCTAAAAGCAATCTTTCTTCAATTTGAACTCTTTGCACTCTTTTTAACTGTCTAGCTAGACCAAGTTTGTGCAATATCCAAATTGACCACTTACTAGGATCAAAATGATACCAACGGATTCCATTGCGATAATCAGAGGCAAATGTGTGATGATAATTGTGGTATCCTTCTCCAAAGGTAAGAAGTGCAATAACATAATTATCAACAGCTGAATGCTCTTGAGAAAAATGGCGACTGCCCCAGGTATGAGCTAAAGAGTTAATAAACCATGTAAAGTGATGTAAAAAGAACATTCTAACAAAAAAAGCAAAGACAACAGCACCTAAGTAGTCCTTAAATACCCATCCTGTGAAGACAACAGCCATTAAGTTCGTAGCTAACATCAATAAACCATAATGCTTATGCTGGAAGCGTAATAGAGGATTTTTCATTAGATCAGGAACTACTGTTGATTCGATCGGTTTTGGTTTTTCAAAAAGCCATATAAAGTGCGCATACCAAAATCCTTTATTTATACTATAAGGATCTCTATCTGTATCTACAAAGGCATGGTGATGGCGATGATCAAAAGACCATCGGATAGCGCTTCCTTGCGCCGCCATAGTTCCAAAGAAAATAATAACAGCTTCAATTGCGGGATGTAGCTTATACGCTGCATGAGAATATAATCGATGATATCCTACCGTAATGCTTAAGCCTGTTATATACATCAAAATTGTAGAAAATAGAACAAGTCCCCAAGATGATGTATCACAATAAAAGAAATATAAAGGCAATCCAAATAACAAAATAGCATGATACGCTATAATAAATAATCCAGGTCCCCAGTTAAAAACAAAAGGCTTCCCTTCTGCGGCATGATCTTTCTCCAAAATACCTTCCTCCCTAGTACAGAACATTCAAAATGAATGCGCTAAGTTTACGTTTTCACTACTAATTGTAAACAATTACTAAACAAAATACAAGGAAATAGCCGGAAACCTCTAGTATTAAAAATATGTATTTACGCTAAATGAGTAATAAAATCTTTAATAAGAGAATAATGCAACCTATCCCTTATTGAACCTCGAAAACCTCTAGACATCTAAGCCTTAAAAAGACATTCTCATTTCATCATTTTTTAAGGAGGTTTATATGCTTCGCTCTCTTTTAGTTTTCTATTGTTTATCGATATCTATTTTTGCAAAGGAAGTCATTTTTGTTGGAATCGCCGGGGGAACGGGCTCTGGGAAAACAACCCTTGCGCAACAAATACATCAAGCTTTTCCAGAGGCTATCTTAATTAGCCAGGATTCTTATTACAAAAACCATGCTCTCTTGTCATTTGAAGAGCGCTCTAGAATCAATTTTGACCATCCTAACTCCTTAGAATTCACACTCCTTAAAGACCATTTGATCGATTTGAAAAATGGCTTACCCATCAACCAGCCTATCTACAACTTTCATCTTCATGCAAGGGAAAAAGAAACCATACGAGTTGAACCCGCAGATATCGTTCTAGTAGAAGGAATCCTTCTTTTAGCAGCTCCTGAAATAAGGGATCTTTTCGATATCAAGATCTTTGTCGATACAGATGAAGACATCCGCGTTTTGCGTCGTATAGATCGAGACATCAAAGAACGCTCTCGTGATTTTACTGGGGTGTTTAACTGCTTGCTAAAATAGAATACTATCTGTTAGTATATATTCAAATGAGCAGATTAATAAAAGCCGGTGAGGCATCTAAAATCTTAGGGGTAACCATTCAAACTCTCCGTAGGTGGGAGAAAACGGGACAGTTATTGCCTGATAAAAAGACAGAAGGTGGCACGCGTTACTACAATATTGACCGTCTTTTAGGAGCTGCAACAGCAAAAGAATCTACTTTGACCTATGCTTATGCTCGTGTTTCTAGCCAAGATCAGAAAGCTGATTTACAAAGGCAAAAAGAAGTTCTTTCTGCTTACTGTACAGTTCATGGATGGAACTATGAAGTGATTGCTGACTTAGGATCCGGCATGAATTATAAAAAGAAAGGGCTAAAAAATCTTTTAGATGCTATCTTGAGTAAAAAAATTAAACGACTAGTGGTCACTCATAAAGATCGTCTTTTAAGATTTGGAGCAGAATTAGTTTTCACCTTATGTGAACTACATCATGTAGAAGTGGTTATCATTAACCAAGGGGAAGACGTTTCTTTTGAAGAAGATCTAGCGAAAGATGTTTTAGAGATCATCACTGTGTTTGCAGCTCGCCTTTACGGAGCTAGAAGTCATAAGAACAAAAAACTGTTAGATGCGGCTAAGGTACTATTGCAAGATGACTGAGGATAGAACATTTTCTTATCAAACTCGAATTCCTGCCATTGAGGGTGTCGACAGGGTATTAAATGCATATGCCGATTTGTATGGCAGATTAGAAAGAAATCTTTTTGTAGATCTTGTCAAACCTCATGATCTTTCTGCTTTGAAAAAAGACTACCTAATCAAGTATGGAATTACCGCTCGGCAGTTTAATGCCTGTAGAGTGGCTCTTGAGGGAAAGATCGAATCGATCAGACAAGCAAGAGCTGGACATATAGAATCACTTAAAGAAAAGATCTCCTCTTTAGAGAAAAAGATTCTTAAGATCAAAGATAAGTTCAAAAGGCATACGAAGGGAAGAAGCCTGATCTCTATGAGGCTTAAACTTTCTAATCTAGAGCAAGATCAAAAAAATGGAACAATTTCTCTTTGTTTTGGAGGAAAAAAATTGTTCCATGCTCAGTATTCTTTAGAAGCTAATGGGTATAGTTCTTTTGAGGAGTGGCTAGATGCTTGGCAAACAGCTAGGAGCTCTGAGTTCTTCTCCTTAGGCTCTAAAGATGAAACAGCAGGCAACCAAAGCTGCGTATTAACTTTTGATGATAATCAAAAAGGATCTTTAAGACTTCGTCTTCCAAATAGTCTAGTTAAGGAATACGGCAAATATCTCACCCTTCCCAATATCTATTTTTCTTATGGAAACGAAGAAGTTCAGAAGGCTCTTAGCAAAGAGCAAGCATTAACGTATCGTTTCAAAAAAGACAAAAAGGGCTGGTTAGTATTTGTATCCTTTAAACAAAAACCTCTTCTTGTTGTAACAAAGACCTCCTTAGGAGCCATAGGCATTGATATCAACGCAAACCATATAGCTATTACAGAAATAGACACTAAAGGTAATCCTATTTATAAAGAGACTCTTTCTCTTAATACCTATGGAAAAACCAAGAATCAAAGTAAAGCGTTAATCGGCGATGCATGCAAGAAAGTGATAGCCCTAGCTAAAAAAACCTGTAAACCTCTCGTGATAGAAAAGCTTGACTTCACTAAGAAAAAAACAACACTAAAAGAGCTTCTTCCTAAGTACGCCCGGATGCTCTCAAGCTTTAGCTACTCCCACATCATAGAATCTCTTAATGCAAAGGGTTTTCGCGAAGGAGTAGAGATACATACAGTCAATCCAGCCATGACATCCATCATAGGAAGACTTAAATTCAGCAAAAGATATGGATTGACTACACATCATTCAGCGGCGCTCTTAATTGCGCGCCGCTATTATAAATTTTCCGAAAGGCCTTCTAAATCGCCCATGAAGATCATTCATAAAAATGTCCAAGTCACTTGTCCCTCTCCTGTAAGGAAGAGGGGTCAACATGTTTGGGCCTTTTGGCGAGAGTCTAATCGAAAATTGAAAGCCGTGCTTGCAGCACATTTTCGGGGTTCTCCTTGTCCTTCGTAAGATCGATGAAGATGATAGCGTAAGCTCCCAGAAATTATCGGTGAAATTCCGATGGGCGAATCGTTGACAAAACTGTTCGGTCAACGTTCTGCACATTTTTATACAATGTATAGATATGTTCAGATTAAAAGGAGCGGTGAAAGAGCAATACATAGAAACTGTGAAACCAATGCATGACATCTTCGTAGAACCAAGCAAGCAATATGCCGATATCATCATCCCTGGAGGAAAACCTAATCAAGTAGCACTTGATCTTATTTTAGCTAAATTAAGAGAACCTTCTTAAAAAAATCGATGCTAGAGGGCATTTCAAAAGTTGAGATGCCCATTTCCATTTTCTTACAAAAATCAAGTCTTATTGGCATGAGCTAAAAACACTAAGTTGCTTTCTTTAAAATTATTTATATTCTTAAAATTTAATTTGTTGCACATATCAGTTAAAAATAATTAATAATTGCGATACAATAATTACGATAAAAACAATTTTTAACAGAGAAAGCATGAACAGTTCCTCCGGCTCGAGGCCAAATCCCCCTTTTACAATTCAATCTTCTTTTACCCCTCCCCTAGAAAAGAAACCTTCTCATACTGACAGGAATATAGATAAAATCGCACAAAGGCATCTAGTCCCTGTACAAAAACTTTCCGCTTACGAAGATATGAGACAACGGATCAAAAAACGAGCCTACGAGGAGAAAAGCGATCAACAGCTTAAGGAACGGAGGGAAAACCCTGCGGGGGGGGGCAAAAAAGAACAAAAGGCTGTTCCTGATTTAACCTCCAGCTCAAACAGATTACTCATCCCAGCCAGAAATCAAGAAGACATACGTCTGGTTGTAGCAAGCATCTTACTTTCTATGTCTGCACCTATAAGACACCCTCTACCCTCTATGAAAACATCATTCGAATCTTTATCAGACTTCTCCTTTGAAGACGAGATAGATGGATCATCGTCGGCTAACAGAAATAAAAATACGCCAATTTTGGAAGAGGATCCTTTTAGATTCGATGACACTCCCTTTGACGATTTAAAGGATATTTACGGAAAAACACCTTTCAAAATCTACAATAAAAAGCACAAGGAACTCTTAAAAAAACCAAAAGACTCCATTCCTAAGCCCTCTAATCCAAATCCCCTCCCAACAGCTCCCGTTGCGACCAAGCCTCCACATCTGCATGTAGAAGCAGCAATACCAGTCGACGACAGCTCTGACTATGACTCTTTTTCTCTCAGTGATTTAGATAGCTATAGTGTTTTCAAGTCCAACGACAAAGATGGCTAATTCACTCGTAAAGAAGTTTTCCAAAATCGATTATTTTCACAAAATAATCATTTTGTTGGATCGATTCGCTCACTCCATTTACATGAATTAGCACTGGGCGGCAAGACATATGCTTTTTTCTTTTTAATCTTTTAATCTTTTCTTTTACTTCAGATATTACACTACTATCAATTTCATCTTTCTTGAACTTTATTTCACAGACATAAAGACTCCCCTCTTTAGTCTGAATGAGAAAATCAATTTGACATTTTTGCCTTTTAACCGTTTGAGTCTGCAAGAAAGGATTAGCATGAATAATACTTTCTAAAGGGATTCCTAAAAGTTCATATATTTTTAGACGATTATTTTTGCTTAAAATGAGGTTTTCAAATTGCAATCCCATAATAGAATCCCATCCTTTAGGTAAAGAACTCATAGTATCGCATGAAATCTTTTCTTTATTCGGCTCTATAAATTTCAAATAGAATCGAATGTAATTATCGCTCAATCTGAACAAGCTAATACTAGAACCTTTGCCACTCTCAAGATTCCACGTATAGTCTCGTGTCACAAAACCTACGCTACAAAGATCTTCTAAAAACTCACTAACATCCCCATCTGGACGTTCCCTTCCCATAGCTTTTGCAATCTCTCCAAGACTTGACTTTCTTTCGGCTAAAAGCTTTAAAATCACCCTATAGTAGTCACTTTTCTTTGATAGCGCATCTGAAAAAATATCTTCAAATTCATGAAATAACAATCCCTCCTTTCTAAAACACAATCTTTGAATGTTTTCTTCTGCAGATTCTTGAGGAAGAATTTCTTCAAGGTATCTGGGAACACCCCCTGTTATGGATAAAATTTTCAGTTTTTCAAAAGAAGAAATATCGGCTGCACTCTTGCCCCAAAACTTATTGCTTTCAAACAAAGAAAGCTCTTCTAAAGTAAGCCTGTAGGATACCCTACCCACAAAACCTGTATCAGTTAATATATTTTTTTCAATCCAAGTTGCATTGGATCCAGAAAGTATCAATATAAGATTCGGATTCTTTTTAAATTCACAATCCCAAGAATTTTTTAATTTCGCTAAAAAAGTTTCATCTGCATGCCCCATCCACGAAATTTCGTCTAAAAGAACTAGAATTTTTCCTTTTTTACAAGCAATAGCAACATCATCGAGTAGACTTCCCCAGTCATGATCTCCCAAACTACGAATTCCTTGTCTCTTCATTTGTCGTAAAAACTCATTCTTTTGATCCTGACTCGTTGTGACTTCACTAGGAGCTAAGCCAACAAATACATAATGAGTATCAAAGTTTTCAGCAAACTCCTCCGCTAGCCTACTTTTGCCTATTCTTCTTCGACCTTTAATGACGACTAAACTAGCACTCTTTTTCCGGATCAAGTTCTTTAATCCTTCAATCTCTCCTCTTCTTCCAATAAATCTAGCCGTCATAGGTCTTCCTGTAATTTATATATTTCTATACCCCTTAACATATCATAAAAAGCCCGCAAAATCAACATTTTTCCTATTTTGAGGGGAATTTAGACCAATAAAAATCACACGCAAAATCGACTTTTCTCCTATTTTGAGGGGAATTTTAATCTCTGAAACCTGCACGCAAAATCGACACTATTTACAAATTAATTTTTGACGCTCGCCAACTTTAAATCAATAAAAGTTCCAGCTGTCATTTTTTGTAGCTCACTTGCATTAAGTTGAAAAACGGCAAAGGGAGTTCCCGCTGCGGCCCATATCCATTCATAATCCTTTAGACTTGGATCTAGAAAAGTCCTTATCTTTTCCTTATGCCCAACAGGCGGCACTCCTCCTATCGCAAAACCCACCCTTTCTTTTACAAAATCACCGTCTGCCTTAGCTAAATACAGCCCTGTAAAACGTTCAACTTTTCCAATATCAACTTGATTTATTCCTGAAGCTATAATAAGGATAGGACTGCCAGATTCTTTATCGACAAAGATCAAAGATTTTGCAATTTGCGCAACATCGCATCCAATAGCTTTTGCCGCTTCTATAGCTGTTCTCGTTGAGTCAGGAAGCTCTTTAACTCTACATGCAAATCCATTATCTCTTAGAAAATCTTGCACTCTTTTTGCACTACCTGTCAGTTCCTCTTTCATGTTTAATCCCTCCATAAGGAATTTTTTTTAGTCATTTCAGTAACGATCTCTTTAGGGCCATATAATACAATTCCGTAATAGACAATCTCCTCTTGCTTAGTTTCACGAGTTCGTAACTCTTGATCCTCCCACGCCCCTCCTGTCATAGTGTCTGTGAAAACCGAATACTGAACACCTACTTCCTTAGCTTTTATAAGTAACTTAGCAAGCTTACTCGAGTTATCTTCACGCAAAATAATAAAAGGCATCTTTGAAATATTAGGGTAAATGTTCCCCTCCACATCTTTATAATCCATGAGATGCAACGCAGAAGATCCCATATCGGCTCCAAAACCCAAACACATATGCGCAAGAGCGTTCATAAGAGTTCCTGTTTCAATTTTCTTATTCAAAACAGCTACCAATTTATTCTGAAACATCTTCTCCTCCCTCTATAAGTTAATCTCTGTTGAAAAGCAGTGCACAGCTTGAGCAAATACTTTCGCTTGATAAATCCCTTGTTTTTTTGAAAACTCTACTTTGACAATTCCTGGCCTCTCGATGAAATGACCTTGCTCTACAAAAAAGCTATGAGATCCTTTAGACAAAAGCCCAAATGTATCGACATAGGCAGCAAGCCCTCCTAATACCGATCCGGTAAAGGGATCTTCAGCAATTCCTACTAAAGGAGCAAAGCAACGCATATGAAATTGATTTTTTCGATCAAAAGCCTCTAAAGATACTACGCATAAAGCAACGATGTCATGTTGCTTAGAAAAGTTGGCAAAAGACTTTGGATCACATTCGATCTTCTTTAAGTCTTGTAAAGACCGGACGACAATGAATAGATCTTTATTAGTCCCCTCGTACATGACAGGAATCGATTGATCTACCAAAGACAATTCAAAACCTGCAGCTTTAGTAATGGCTTCATGAGAGAGATCTATAGGCTTTAACTTAATCAAAGGAGTCTCATAAGCCACTTGGATTTCTTCATTATCATCAATCTCTGCTTCCATTTTAAGAACTCCACTAGCTGTTTCTACATCAAAGGTATGCTTACTCCCCTTTCCAATGCCAAACCGCCTTTCTTTAGCGATCATATAAAGAGCCCCTACAGTAGAATGCCCGCAAAAAGCAATCTCATGTCCTGTCGGAGTGAAATAGCGCATTTGAAAAATGCCTTTTTTACCCTTAGACAAAAAAGCCGTTTCAGATAAATTCAACTCTCTTGCAATTTTACGCATAGTCGATTCATCGAGTTCATCTGCATCTAAAACAACACCAGCAGGATTGCCTCCAAACTTTTCACTTGTAAAGGCATCAACTTGGTGCACATGTACTTTTCTAAATTGGGCAGCTGTTGTTAAGTAATTATAGACAGTTGCACGCGAGATTTGGAGTTTAGAAGCAACGTAGGCCGTTGACTCCCTGAAATCAAATAATCCCTTATTTTGCAGTCTAGAAATTAATTCCCTTCTTTCTTTTGCGGTCATTGCTTGAACACTACTCTTATTTTCAGTGTAATAGTGAGCAATGAGTTGATCAACAGACTCTTTCCAAGGATCTATTATAACCTGACTCAAAGAAGAAGTTTCTCCCTGAACTAAAAAACCTAGCTGTTCTTGAAGATTTTTAAAGCAGGTCAGATCGTAACGCAACCTCATATAGCCTTCAATTTCTTCCCCTTTACAAAGAGGAGAGATTAAACATCGAACAGTCTTCCCTGTAGCCAAAAACTCAGGAAAAGGGCCACTTCTTTGAAAGTCTTTTACATCACACTCTTGATCTTCTTTAAGGGCAGAAAAAGAATTAAAAACTTCCTTAAACGATCCCTTTGCATCAAATAATGTCAGTTCGACCAAAGGATAAAACAAATCCACCAAATTGCGTGCCATTTCCAGGGTATGTTCCATATCAACCTCTTACGTTAAATAGAATATTATTCTAAATTGAAATTTATGTCAATGTAGGAAAAAACAAGGCAACCATGACGTGAATTCACGTCAAAATGTTAAAATAAAAAAAAATTTAGGAATGTCTAATATAGATGCAGGTAAAGCCCTACCGATAAGGAACTGTAAAACTTATAGCTTTTGAGTCCATTCTTCCTCTTTAAATCCCGTAAGCCCAAAGTCACTCCCTAATAGAAAGGGACGCTTAACAAGCATGCCATTCTGGCTCAGTAATAATAGAATTTCAGGAATGGTCATATCTTTTAATTTCTTAGAAAGTTGCATTTCTCGATAAAGTTGACCTGAGGTATTTAGGAGTTTAGTTACATTGCCTTTTTGAAAATCAAGCATCCTCTGCAACTCTTCAATAGACGGAGGTTCTTTGGTAATATCTTTAATAGTGACTGCTATATTCTTTTTTCCCAAAAAGCGCTCGGCAATTTGGCAAGTAGAACATTTTCTATGAAGATAAATAATCATGAAAACTCCTTATAATAAAAAAACCGAATAGCTCGTTAGAACTATTCGGTTAGGATGCCGATGGCCGGACTCGAACCGGCACTCTATTGCTAGAAGAAGATTTTGAATCTACCAAGTCTACCAATTCCATCACATCGGCAAGAATAAGACGGGAGTGTACCAAATACTCAGCAAAAAAAACAATGAGAAAAGTTTTTTTAATACCTCATATACCCATTAAAAGCTTTTTCCCAAGAATAAGAGACCTTTTCATTCCTTTCTCGGTCAAAACGAACTTGTAAACTAAGGTAAGGGTAAGGATGAAGGTTATCAAAGTCCCTACCTTCCCCTTTTTGATAAGTCTTAATCAAAACTTCTTTATTATACCAAGGAAGAGTCACTACATCTACTTTTACAGACTCTAAACGAGAAAACTTCTCATATTCAGGGAGCCCCTTATAACACTCTTGCTCTTTATAATACTGCATGATCAGGGCGCTGATCTCTTGAGGTTTATCCTCCATTCCTTTTACATAAAAATCTACTTCAGCTCCAATCATATGCTTAGAACTTGCATTATATAAAGAGCTATCTGAGTAAGCATGGTGCGCAGGGCAACGATGCCCACAGGTAATCTCAACAGGACGCCCCGTCTTAATCTGTATATAGTTAAGAAGATCTACAAGAATAGGGTAAATGAATTCCTTTTTCCCTCGAGTGGGCAAACTGTGGTTATGGACTCCTTCACAATCTTTTAAAACAAGAACAGAATCTTTTTCTTTAACTTTAGGAGGATTTTTTCCACTCCCCTTACAGCGAAAAGATTCTTTTGCAATCTGAGGATGAATTCCTGTGTAGCTAGTCTCCCAAGGATAAGGATCTCGAACTTGAGACAACAGCTTTGTTTCAGGATACTGCACTTCGTGAGATAACCGATGCACCCGATCTTTTCTCTCATTTTTTTGTCTTATCTCTTTTTTCTGTGATTGCTCCATACTGGAACAACTAGCAAGTAACAGTAACACCATACACATTCGCAAACCCATGTCACCCACTCCTTACTTAAAAAAGGTTCAGATTAACCGAAAGCCCTTTTCTTTTCCATACCCACCGGATAGGGAATTATTTCTAGTTCTATTTCTCTAACAATATGCAACTCAAAATACAAACTACTCCCATTTATAAAAAAATACTTTTATAGCCTTGCATGATTTATCTAAACAAGATATATGAAAATTATACAGCGCAAATAAAATAGAAGGTTAATATGTCGATAGAAAAGCTATTGTTAATTACAAAAGAAAAAAAAACTATAGACATATTCATAAACAACTCTCATGTTCGTCCATTAGATTATCAAATTGCTCATAGCGCCTTAGAGGGCATCGAAGAGCTGAAAAAAACATCTTTTGATTTAATTTTATGCGACTTAGAGTTAGATGATCTTTCTGGCGTTGATATCTTACAGATTGCCAAAGGGTTATATCCTGGCATCCTTGTTATCATCCTCACCTCGAGTACAAAAATAGACAAAGCCCTATCTGCTATAAAACTTGGAGCCTTCCAATATATCTTACAACCCCTCACCGAAGAAGCCTTAGAAACAACCTTACAAAAAGCTTTTGAACACAGCTCTTTATTACAAGAAAATGAATTCTTACGCAAAGAAGTTTCCTATGCAGCTAAAAAAGAAAGTCATCCCCTTATTGCAGAAAGCCCTGCTATGAAACAAATCATGGAAGATATCTCTAAGATAGCAAAGAGTAACGCTAGCGTTTTTATTATAGGCGAGTCTGGAACGGGAAAAGAAGTCTTGGCCAACGCCATCCACCAAAATTCCTTTCGCGCTCATAAGCCCTTTATCCGCGTTAACTGCGCTGCAGTCCCCGAATCTTTATTAGAATCTGAGTTCTTTGGTCATGAAAAAGGAGCTTTCACT
>CANNLR010000035.1 GCA_947505635.1 Chlamydiota bacterium | reverse complement strand
TGAAGGATCAAAGTCTTATCCTTCTATAGGTCTATTTTAGGAATATCTTTAAGTATCTATATAGTTTCTCCTGGTATATTTCTCCAAAGCATCTAAGCCAGATACCCCTAACTAACTCTAGGGGGTCAATATCTACCATTATAATTCCGATTCCAACAATTAATATTCTTTTTTTTAATTAAAAAAACAAATAACATAAAATTATCATATACATGATTGTTAATTATGTTGTTTTTTAGGAATCCCAATGACTATTAAAGATTCTTCTTTCCCCTCCCCTCCAGAACCCTATAAAGATAGGCTTATTGACCCCTCTCAATTAGATCCTTTTTTACATCACGTCGTAGAGATTGATGGTGTCAAATTAGAAATAGAACAAATTGTAAAAGGAATTTTATCGGAAATTGAGCTAGCACGACCAGACCACCCTTATCTTGAAGACTGTGAGGTTAGTTTTGTTGGAAGATATGTCACGCAACTTTTAGTTAAAAGAGATTGCCAAACAAACGATATTGATATCAAAGTAAAAATGCCATACACACCGGAAGGCTTAGATATATCAAACCTTAGTCTTCTCTTAGAGAAAATTGTTGAAAACTCCTTATCAAAGCTCTTAAAATTAGAAGGTCCTTACAGAGAAAACTTTAAAAAAAAACCAGGATTGTGCCCTGAGCTACTCACACTCCGAGATAAACTAGCGATAGAAAACTATTCACTACCCTCAGGAACTACAGAACTACCCGTTGAAATCTCTTTAAACACCCTTAAAGATGCAACAGTCCCAACATCCGACCTTTATGATGGCTCATTTTGTATAACCTTTGCTCTCTTCGACGGAAAGCTTGGCTCTAAAAAAGCAGGCCCGGGCGAATTTCGACTGTATTCTCTAGCAGGACCTATCTCTCAAATAGAAGAAACCGTTAAGTTATGTAAGGTCAGAACGACCGCACTGCCTAATGAGTCATTTGAGCAGATATGGTTTAGAATAGTTAAAAACATCACAGTAGATAAAGGCTGGGATTTAGATGCCAAACAAAATAAAGAGTTCTTCGCAAAAGAAGCTAAAGCAGGAGAGCTAATTTTAAAAAACATGGATTCTTTTATCTCAAAAAAAAAACTAAAAGAACCTCTATTTTATTTAGTGAACACTCTTTTTTTGTTGCCTCCTGAAGATCCTTTTCCAGCCCTTTTCTTAGGGCATCTGCAAAAAAACCTTTTAAAAAAAACTGAAAACCCCGCTCCAGAATGGTTGCCATTTCTACAAAAAGTACTACAAGAAGAAAAAAATCCTCAAGAAGCCATTTCTCTTTTAAAAGGATTAATGCCTCTTTTTGCTGAAGAAGTGTCTCTTAAAGAAGACAATCATTACCAATGCACATTTACAGTTAATGGAAGAAACTACTACATCCTTGTACCCCCTTTTACGGAACAAGAAAAAATTCTTCTTTCAAGCAGACGTATCCCTCAGTTCCCCCTGACTGTTTCTAATGTAAAAGAAAACTTAGCCATAATGGATCTAAAAGACTTTCTCTTCCAGCTTAAAAAATCCCTTTCCCTAGCGTCTTCTGTAGAAGACAAAACAAAGCTCTCTTGTGGGTCTTTAAAACAGATTCTGGACCATCAAGACAAGCTAGAAACAATCCCCCCCCTTTTTTGGGAAGAGGCAACAATAATCCTTTCTCTAGCTATTTCAGAACAGTCTAAAGCAAAACCTTGGAAAGATCTTTTAATGCTTCTTATTCCTCGTATTAAAGAGGCTCCACAAGAGGAAATGAAAACCTTTCTACGTACTCTTTTTCAAAAGGTTGACGCCCTACCACTTCCTATGAAAGAAAAAGATCCTTTTTTCTATCCCTTACATGAACGTGCTCTACTTGGAAAGCCTCTTGATTTAGAAGGATTTTTAGATCAAGAAATAACACCCTCTCATACAGAAGAGATCAAAAAATGTTGTAGCCTGTGGAACATGGAAGATCCTTTCAACTTTAATGACAATTTCAGAACACTTTTACAAGAACCCGAAAAGGCTTTAAAACTTTTAGAAATGCAACTGGCTATTGAAAATTCTCCAGATGGAAAGATCCGAATTGCTCTAATAGCTTATCAAATTTGTAAAAAGAACCCAGAAATCACCCTTTTTCTAGAAAAAGAAATCTTCACAAAAATTATTCCTGTTGCAGAAGATCTACAGGTCCCTTATCAAGAAATCCTAAATAAACGGATTAAACATAATATAACTGAAAAAAAACCAATTCTTGCCTGTAATCTACTTAAATGCTTACCTCCTGAGGATCCTTCTATCTCCAGCCATTTAAGCAATCTACTAAGAGCTTGCTCAACAAATCCTGAAAAAGCAATCCAACTCATTCAATCCCATTTTGAACATCATTGGATAGCTATTTTAAAAGAAATCAAAGAACCTTCTCTTAAAAACACTCTGCTGACAGCCCTTTCTAGGTCTCCTAACGAGTCTCTTCAAGAAGAATGTCTAAATGCCTTTGAAGAAGATATCCCTCGTTTTTTAGCTCTTAACAGGGACGATCCTCTAAAAACGATCAAGCCTCTTTTAGATAAAGCAAGTATCACAAGAAAGTTCAACTTAGCACAAAAGTGTATAATGCTAGCAGATCAAGTAGATAAGAAGGTTTGGCAGGATCTACTTAACCTATTAGTGACAGATGCAAATGTAGACAGTTACCTTCAAGAGGTTCCTCAAACGATAGATTGTTTAGGTAAATGGATGGATTTTCTAATCCCAGGCAAATTAATGTCTGAAGCAAGGGCTATTCAATTATTTGAAAGAATCCAACGGGTCCAAGAAGATCCTATAAACAAGCTTGCCCTTATAAATCGGCTCCATCCCTTCTTAAAAGAAGAAGATAAAATAGTTTGTGCTGAAGAACTCGTTAGGAGCATGCAAGCAGCTATCGATCAAAATGAACCTTTAGAAAGGATTCTTCCCTTTACTACCTTTCTCCTAGAGACTGCCGGTTCTGAAAAAATCAGATCATATTGTTTTTCTTTCTTTGTCAGCAACCTAGAAAAAATAACCCGGTTACCTAATACTAATCAAAATAGAAATACTTTATTTAAGCAGGCAGAAGTCTATTTCCCTTCTAGCCACACACAATTAAAGGCGGCCTTCGTAAATAAGCGCCTTACCCTACCCTATGATTTAGGCCCATTGACTCTTTTAGAAGCCATAATAGCAAATACAGACAATTGCGACTTTTTAAAAGAATCTTCTGACCTGTGGAATAATGACAAAATAAATAATGGACTTATTTTTCTGCAGGCAAACCCAGAAAATATGAAAAAATTCATAAGATTTGCTAGTAAAAACATGATAGAGTTCCCAACTTCTGAGATCATCAAAAAAATGGGGCCCCATTTAGAAGAGGATTCTCGATTAGCCTTATTTGAAAAAGGATTAGAGGAGCTTAATAACCTTACAACAGCTCCCAAAAGAGCAGATATGGAAAAATCTCTCCTTATTTTATTAAAATCTAGCTCTAACAAACCAAAGCTTGCACAGACTGCCCTAGAAAGATTGGACTTTTATCCTACAGGAATTATCAAAGAAATATCTTCTGATTGGAAAGAGAATCTAATTTCTATTTTTATCCAAAAAATAAAAATACAAGCTGACGTAATAAAAAAACTAAAAGGTCCCTCTCTAGAAGCTTTAAGCATAAATTATATAAACTGCTTTACGGAAATAGAAAAAATACAGAGGCTCCTAGAAAGACCTGATGTATATATTCCTTTTGCAAAGGTAGCTTATCCTTATATTGATTCCTTAACCTTAAATGCTGCAGAACAAAAAACTAACAAGACTGTTGGTATCATCAAGTCTTTAATAAAAAAACCGTTCGATTGGTCTAGAATTCCAATAGAGAATCAATCCAATGCACTCTTAGTGCTTTTTTCTTGCCCAACTTTTCTCGCCACTCAAAACAACATCCAGCTTCTCCATGCATTAAAAACTTGTCCCCCATTACTTATTACCCAAAAAATATCAGACAAGCTTCTCCGACTGCCTTCTGAACAGAAAGCTCTATGGATTCAAAGTCTAATCTCCCAATTAGAAACTTCTTCAATAAATGAGGATGTGATGTTTCGAAGTTTACAAACTCATCTAGAAAATGGAAACTCTAGACTTTTAGAAATTCTATCTCTTTCTGAGTCAACAGTCATGGGGGATGCGGAGTCTAAATCCACTCTTATGAAATTATGTGATCTTATGATAAAGCATAGAACACTTCCTTCTGATAAAGTCTCTGCGTGTACACGAGCTTTAAGATCCATTTTATTAAAAAATCCCACACTCAAGGGCTGTGAAGACTTGGCTTTTAATCTATTAAAAGCAGTTCATAGTTTTAGATTAAACTCACATAACTCTGAGACCCCCCTAGCAATACAGATCGATTTTCAAGAGTATATCGATTTTTTAGAAAAACTCGAAGTTCCAAAAGGACATCTTATCGCTTATTTGAAAAGTGAGAGACTTTTCTTAGGAAATAGCAATCTTTATTCAATCCTAAAAGTTTACGACAAACCACAACCTATATTCATTATAAAGGATATATCAATCCATCTGGCCTTAATCAACAGGATAAGAATACATAAAGGCACAAAATCAGAAAATCTAGAAATAGACACTTCAGCTACTATGCTATCTCTATATTTATTAAGTTTCATGTGTTATCCTAATAAAATCCCCGAAGACGATAAAAATAATTTTTATCAATTCGCAAAAAATAACATAAAAAACCCACTTCCGTTAAATTTTTTACTTCATGAAATTACAGGTGATAAAAAAATTCAAAAATTCCACGAATTAGTCTACTTAAGTATATTACCGGCTATTTTAGAGTTAAGTATCAAAGAACTTCGTTCATTAGAGCCCGAAAAGCTAGAATCAATAATCCTTGATCAAAAATCCACTCTTATCATCTCTTCTGCCTCTATGCTTTTACAATACCTTACTTCTTCTTCAGATCTTCCGGCCCATGAGCTGAAAGAGTATCTATTGTATATGATTCCCAAACTTCTTCCCGATGCAGATGACCTAGAAACTTTTTTCTCTTACTATGAAAACTACGTTCAGACCGGCCCCTTGCCAGAGCCCTTTGCAGCGCCGACAAAACGATTAGATTATGCCCTATTTCTTATGGATCTAACAAATCATATGATGGGTGCATTCATGGAAGGAAAAGCAGCCCCTGGAACTCTAGATTATTTAACCTATAAAACTGAACAAAACTTATCAATTGTTTCAGAGTATTTAAAGCATGACCTCAAACCCGATGTAATTGCAAAATTAAAAGCAATACGACAAGAAAACAATCTACCTCAAGAAAAGATACCGGCGCTATTACAAGATATTTTTAACATATTAGATACTAAGCCTTAGGTCGATATAAAGTGATCGTAAACTGATCACCTTCTCTATCATCGACAAAGCCCCTATTCGGCCATGCAGGCAAAGCTCGAGGACTAAGCACTTCCTAATCCTCGACAGGGCTACAGCTTTCACATTAAAAACAGGTAGGTATAAAACCAATACAACTTTTAAGAAACAAGATAAGCTTGCACCTTATGCTGCCACTGTACTGGGATCTCTACCGTTATTAGCACATCGTTTTCTTCATAATCAGAATCTAGTACTTTACCTTCCTGCATTAAATCGCTGACAAGTTTATATTCGCTTTGAGGAATCCGAAGCTTTACTACTTTACGAAGATTAGCAACCTCTTCTGCCACCTTTTCAATGAGGACATCAAGTCCTTCTTTATTTAAAGCTGAAATAGAGACTGATTTAGGATATTTTATCCGAAACTTATTAACAATACCAGGATCTAGACAAGCATCTACCTTGTTAAAAACTGTTATGATTGGCCTATTTTCTGATCCTAGATCCTTTAAAACCTCTAAAGTAGCTGTAGCTTGCTCTTCTGCTAGAGGATGACTAACATCAATCAAATGAAGCAAAATATCTGTATTTACAGCTTCTTCTAACGTACTTTTAAAAGCAGCTACTAAGGTATGAGGGATTTTACGGATAAATCCAACAGTATCTACAAATAGAATTTCTTGTTTACTTGGAAGGAGAAATTTCCTTGTTGTCGTATCCAAAGTAGCAAAAAGTTTATTCTCTATGTATACATCAGCCCCTGTAAGAGCTTTCATCAAAGTAGACTTTCCTGCGTTTGTATATCCTACTATAGCAAAAGTCGGGATTCCTGATCTTTTTCTAGCACTTCGTTGAGTATTTCTTTGCAATACGATCTCTTCAATCTCTTTTCTCAGCAGATCAATCCGTTTGCGCAAAAGACGTCTATCAATCTCAATTTGTTTTTCCCCTTCTCCCTTAACAAACCCTCCCCCGCTAGAACTTTGTCTAGAAAGGTGAGTCCACATCCTTTTTAATCTAGGAAATTGATATTTGACCCTTGCTAACTCAATTTGTAATTGTGCTTCTCTTGATTGAGCTCTTTGCGCAAAAACTTCTATAATAAGTTCTGTTCTATCAATAACGGGATGTTTAAAAAAGGCCTCTAGATTTCTTTGTTGGTTAGGGGCGATTTCATCATCAAAGATGATAACATCAGCTTTAAGCTCTTCTACCTCTTTAAAAAGTTCATCTAACTTACCTTTCCCTAAATAGGTACCTGCATCGAACTTTTTTATAGGACAAATAGCTCTTCCTACTACAGCTATCCCAAATGTCTCACAAAGCTTTTCTAATTCATCTAAATACTCTTGTACCCTAACCTTATCCCCACCAGAAGGATAGGCGCTCACTAAAAAAGCGGCTTTTGCATCTTTAAGAGGTAATTGTTCTTGTTGTACGACATGTTTTGCTTCCATAAACTTTTACCCCTACGTTATTTGAAATGAAATTGTTAACCCATCATAAGCGACAAAGACTGATTGGGGCAATATCTTTTGTAAATCTTCATAACTCATCTCGTGGCCTATATGAGTTAAATATGTTGTTTTTGCCTCTACACGAGACGCAAATGCTATCGCTTCTTCAAAAGAAAAATGCATAGTACTAGATTGACTTCTTGCAGCACTTATAACAAGGGTTTTAATCCCCTTTAACTGATTAATAAGCTCTTCTTTATACATCTTAATATCTGAAATATAAGCAAGATCTCCTATTTTAATTCCCGTCACCTGCGTATTAGCTTGCAAGAAGCTAACGCACTCCATGGCAACCCCCTCAAAACTCACCTTCTCAAAAGAAGATTTTAATACCTGGCAAGAAAAAAAAGGACTTTTATTTTCTTCTATAGAAGAAAATAAATAAGGAAATCTCCCTTTTATCCCCTCATAAGTAGAAGCTGATAGAAGACAAGGCAGTTTTTTTTTGTTATGAGAATAAACTTTTAGGTCATCAAGCCCTCCTACATGATCATAATGATCATGAGTAATGATCACGCCGTCTAAATGATCTATTCCACAAATCAAAGCCTGCTCTCTATGGTCGGGTCCTGCATCGACTAAAAAAATCTTTTCTTTCATTTTTAAAAGAGCAGAAGTTCTCATTCTAACATCTTTTTTATCTACACTTGAACAGGTAGAACATTTACAGCCGATAACGGGAACTCCTAAGGAACTTCCTGTGCCTAAAAAACATAAAGACCCTTCCATTCCTATTCCTCCTTGCCTAGAGCCGACTCTATCAAAATCTTAGATGCATAGCCATGATAAAGTAGCCCTCTAGATCCCATTGCAGCTAGCATCCATCCTTTTTCCCCTATCTTTTCCGTTAAAGGGAAATAATGTCCCGTATGAGATACTCGAACACCAGCTCTAGCTCCTTCTACTTCGATATCTTCCCATCCAGGCACTAATACTTTTGCCTTAGGACCTAGATCAGCCAAGGCCTTTTCTATATCAGTCTCTTCATCCATTAATCCCCTTTCATAGGTTGATCCAAGGTGTACTCTCCCATTTTCAACAGGGACTATATAGCCTTTTCCAATTAGACTATGTTCTAAAGGGGGAATATTTACAGGCCATTTACAAGTGAGAACTTGCCCTTTCACCGGTTTTAAAGAAAACTTCTCTAGCCCAGGAAAAGAGAAAACACCAGCTCCTAAGGCTAAAAAGTAATAATCATACTCTTCCAGTTCCTCTACGGAAACAATCTTCTGTATTTTCCACTGCAGACCCTTAGATTGGAGGGCCTTAAACAACCCCTGCAGGTATCTTTTAGAATGTACAGCAATCCCCGATGTAATCAAAAACGAGCTCTCATCTATAATTTCGACGTCCTTATACACTTCTTTATGTGATAGCAGCATCTTAGATTGTTCTTTTGTCGCCTTCCGTATCACACCAGAAAAATCAGCTACTGGTTCTACAGAAAAAGACTGAGAAAGGGCAATAAGAATTTTAGCCTCTTCTATAGCCTCATCCGCTAAATAACTTCTCCTTGCCTGCTCTCCTGCATAAGGGTGTAAAAGACCAGAAGCAACGCCAGAGGCACCTCCGCCAACTCCTTTTTGATCGAAAAGATCAACAGCAATCCCTCTAGAAAGAAGATGATAACTAATCGCAAGTCCGGCAAAACCTGCTCCAATAACCGCTGCTTTTTTCATGAGTATCCTTTTTTCTACAATTCTATCCATTTTTCAATACTCACACCAGAAGTTCTTCGCTTACAGAATAAACACTTTTTTTTAACGAAGAAATAACAAAAAATACGATGGATACCTTATGTATATTCAAATGATCAGATTAATAAAAGCCAGAGAGGCCTCTAAAAATCTAATCGAAATCCTAATGTCACTCCCTGCAAGGACATCCCGCTTCCGGCATCGGACATGGCGCCTTTGGCATTGCTAAACCAATCCATCCAACGTGTTTGATTAAATATGTAATTTACCTCATATCCCACTCGAATAGTAAAGAATTTGCGAGAGGATAGTGCTCTTTCATATTGCATTCCTAAAGACATCTCTGCGGTAGCAATCCCATTCGTGATCCCATTTTCTTCATCAGACATCTGAAAACCTTTTTGAACAGGTCTTTTCTTTTGATCAATATTATAATACCCAGCAAGTAAACTTAAGGCTCCATCACCAAAAAGACTAAGCCCCTTACCGACCTGCCATAAAGAATCTAATCCCCCTCGACCCCCAAGACCTATGCAGTTATTAGAACAAAATAAAGGTTGTTTTCTATGAGAAACTTCATCTTGATCAACTTGTGCTTTTTTTCGCTTCTGGTAAATCCAAGCAGCACGAACTCCCAAGTGAGGTCGCAAAGACACTTTTTCCATAGGCTCAAAACTCTTTCCTAACTCCAGATCTGCTAAATCCAAATGTAAGCGCCACGCTACAAGATTTCTATCTCCCATGGGTTCGTTTCTTTTTACATTCACTTCTTCCCAAGTTGGCATGACAAGCCCCTCTGATGTTGCCGTACTCGCAAAAGGTTTTGTATGAAATTTTGTATAGGTAGCAATCAAATTCCAATTCTTTACAACTGTATTCCAGCCAATACCCGTCCTAAGCCCCCAATCCCATACAAGCTCTGGATCTTGTACATGCCCATGCTTAATCATGTTTTTATAAAGAAAAGCAATTTGTCTTTGTTTTTTCACAAGAGGTTTGCCTGAAAAATCTAATTGATTTAATCCTTCTTTAGGAGCTGATAGGACAGAAGAAAATGGAAATGAAAACTCTACAATTTCTTCTTCTGCTTCAGCTACAGCAAAAAGCCCAAATAAAATCCCTATACAAGCAAGAGGCCTTCTCATTCTCGCACCTTATATATATACTTAGGCCTTACAATAGGGGTCCCCTTTCCACCCCTTGCCTCTATTCTTTCATATACAATTTGAATGCTTACGCCAACACACCTTGCAAGGCCAAAAAGGACTGTGAAATAGCTTGGATACCCAAAGCCTGCTGCTGTCAAAAGGGTTCCTGAAATGGCATCTATATTAGGATGAGGACAAGAGATCTTAGGATTTTCTGCTAGCACTCTTGGAGTCACTTTTCTAAGTAACCTGGTAATCTTGACAAGAGGATGATTTGGATATTGACGATCTGCATAATCATAAAGGACGGTTGCTCTAGGGTCTTCTACTTTCAAAACAGCGTGGCCAAATCCAAAAATCAAATCTCCCATACCTACCTTTTTTTGCAAAAAAGCTTCCACTTCTTTTTCTGTAGCATTTTCTCCCACTTGTTGCAACACTTCTTCCACAAAGACCAACGAATCTTGATTCGCCTTACCATGTCTTGACCCTGCAAGAGCGCAAAGAGAAGCTGCCAATGAACCGTACATATCTTCAAGACCTGAAGCGACAGCCTTTCCTACAAAGGCTGATAAATTACCACCGCCGTGATCATAGTGCAAAATATTAAACAACCTAAATACTTGCTCTAGTTTTAGCTTCTCTTTTCCAGGTATTTGTAATAATTCTGTAAAACTTTCCATATACCCCAGCTCAGGCCGCAACTTAGGGGTCTTACCCCAACCAGCATGGGTATTGATAACAACAGCTGTCAAATGAGGAATTTTGGCTATCACATTCAAACAATCTTCTCGATAATCATTTACCCCTTCAATCATCCCCAAAATCAAAAGAGCTGCTGAAAAAAACTTCATAGGATGCCCTTCCCTAGGCAGAGCTTCTATGGCTGCAATTGTTTTTGGAGATAAAGAAGCTCTTTTTCTAAGATCTTGAATGAAATCAGGACTTTTCTTTAACTCTCCAAAAAACAAAAGACTGATCACATCCTCTGGATCTTGTCCCACTAGCTCTGAAACAGGATGCCCTACATATAAAAGCCCTTTTAGAGGATCTACAAAAGAAGTAACACAATAGCCACAAGGATACCCCCTAAGCCCTGTCTCTAGCTGATCTTCTGTAATCTCAAAAAGCACCTTATCCATCCTTACCTCTATTTTTACTTTAAAAATATATTTAGTACGAATCCTTCCAAGATCTTCACATTCATAAAAAACACTTACATTTCTGTATAAATTTTAATTTAAATTTTTCTTATTTAAAAATCAATAAAACATAATTAATAACAATTATAAATAAAAAAAAATATAATCTTTACCTAGGAAATCATAATTTATTGACTAAATATATATTTTTTTGATAATCTTAATCACAAAACCAACCCATCGGATCCTTATATGTCCATTGCCTTAACTGTTGCCATGTATGCTATATGGTCAAGCGTGTTTTCTTTTGGAAAAATGGCCTTAGCTTTCAGCCCTCCCATTTTTCTAACAGGATCTCGCATGATTCTAGGAGCGGCTCTTCTTCTAGGTTTTATTGCTTTATTCAAACGATCTCATTTTAAAATGGCAAAAAAGCAGTGGTTTTCTCTTTTCTTATTGGGTTTTTTTAGCATCTACTTAACAAATGTTTTAGAGTTTTGGGGACTGCAGCACTTGTCGGCTGCCAAAACATGCTTTATTTACAGCTTTTCCCCTCTTTTCACAGCCATCCTCTCTTACGTGCACTTCAAAGAAAAAATTAACGGAAAAAAATGGTTAGGACTTGGAATTGGATTTGTCGGCATTTTACCTGTTCTGTTTACTCAGACAGGATCTGAGAGTCTTTTTGAGTCGGGGTTTCTCTCTTTACCAACTCTAGCTATTATGGGAGCTGTTTTAGCCTCTGTATATGGATGGGTTCTTCTACGAGTTAACTTAAAAAATACAGAAGTATCTCCTCTAATGGCTAATGGGACAAGCATGCTCTTTGGAGGAACGATAGCTTTAATCCACTCTTTCTTTATCGACAGCTGGAATCCTCTACCTATTGCGCAAGGGCATACAACAGACGTTATGGGCATCGTTTTAGTGATGACGTTATTATTCAACGTTCTTTGCTATAATTTATACGGAATGATGCTAAGACGCTATACCGCAACCTTCCTTTCTTTTGTGGGACTTTTAAGCCCCATCTTTGCCTCTTTAAATGGATGGATTTTCCTAGGCGAGCCCCTTTCATGGACTATTTTACTATCAACAGGGATTGTCTCTTCTGGACTTTCTTTAGTCTATTATGCAGAATTGAAACAAGGCTATATCCAAAATTCAAATAAACCCAAAGAAGAGATTCTTTCTAATTCATAGAAAATGGCATGTCAAAACCGCGTCGAGTTCTTATTATAAAACTAGCCTCCATGGGAGACCTAGTTCACCTATTACCCGCTCTAACTGACGCTAAAAAAGCCGACCCAAGCATCCTGTTTGACTGGGTTGTTGATCGCAGTTTTGCAGAAGTGGCCTCTTGGCATCCAGCCATTCACACTACGTTCTTAACGAATCATCGCAAATGGCGCGCTTCTCTTTTCAAAAAAAAGACCTGGTTAGAATTTTCTGCTCTTATCCAGCAAATCAATCAAAACTCCTATGATATTATCATCGATGCCCAAGGCAATATCAAAACAGCCCTTCTAAGCTTACTTATTAAAGGGAAAAAAGCAGGTTTTGATGGATCTTCTATTCCTGAATGGGGATCTCAGTTTTTTTATGACAAAAAAGTATCTTCTTCTAAAAAACTTCACGCCATCACTCGACTAAGACAGCTTTTTGCAAAGGTTCTAGACTACCCTCTTCCCTCTACACCTCCTGACTATCAAATCGACACGAAAAAGCTACCCCCCCCCTCTACTCTACTCTCTTCTTCTTACTTGTTTTTCGTCCCTATCGCAAGCTTCCCCTCCAAGCTATGGCCAGAGGAATCTTGGACCGAACTCGTTAAACAATCTAGAGTTTTTAACTGCCCTATTGTGATTCCTTGGGGAAATGAAAAAGAAAGACTCCGAGCTCT
>CANNLR010000034.1 GCA_947505635.1 Chlamydiota bacterium | reverse complement strand
TGATACCTTAAAAATATGAGGGCCCTTTTCTACAACGACTCCGCATTCTTCTCCTGTCTCCATGTAGCCTCCAGATCTTTTTTCTTTCTCTAGAATAAGACATTCAACCTCAGGCCTTTCTTGAGCTATAGACCAAGCAGCCGTCAGTCCTGAAATACCAGCGCCAAGAATTATAATGCGTTTTTTTTTGATCATCTGCTAGGATCCTATTTTTCAAAGCTAAAAGAGAAAGATATATGCAAAGACAAGAAGAAGTCATCCATTTTTTAAAAAACCTACGAGATGAAATCATTTTAGCCTTCCAAACTCTTGAAACAACTAACACCTTCGAAAGAAAGCTTTGGGATCATAATTCTGGAGGGGGAGGAGAAATGTCCATCTTACGAGGTAGTATATTTGAAAAGGCAGCTGTAAACTGGTCTGGCGTTGAAGGAAAATCTTTTCCTATGAAAGATGGCTCTGGACCCTTTTTTGCAACAGGAATTAGCCTCATCACGCATATGAATAATCCCCATGCCCCCACAGTTCACATGAACCTTCGCTATATAAAAACAGAAGAAAAAGAATGGTTTGGAGGAGGCTATGATCTTACCCCTATGGGTTTCCCTTATGAAGAAGATAAAGAACATTTTCATCAAATAGCACAAAAGACTTTAGATCCCTTTGGAGTGGATCTCTATCCTGAGTTCTCCAAGGCAGCTCAACAATATTTTTTTATCCCACATCGCAATAAGGAAAGAGGCGTTGGAGGAATCTTTTTCGATCACTACAATACGGAAAACTTTTCTCAAGACTTGTCTCTTTGGAAAGCCATCGGACACTCCTTTCTTCCTGCTATCTTGCCTATCTATAAAAAAAGAATTCCTCTTCCGTTTTCCTTACAAGAAAAAGAAATCCAACTCAAGCAAAGAGCCCACTATGCAGAATTCAATCTAGTCTACGATCGAGGAACTCAGTTTGGTTTTGCCTCTAAAGGAAATATAGAAGCTATCCTTTGCTCTATGCCTCCCCTTGTAAAGTGGTAAAAAGAAAAAGAGTCGTTTCTTCCTTGCTTTTTTAGAAAAAGCTCTTACAATACCCACCTTATCTTAATAACCTAGGAGTATCTTTATGTTTCGATTTATCCTATCCATATGCCTTATTGCTTCTAGTGGACTTTATGCAAAACTAGAAAATCACTTTAAGCCCGCTCCAAATAAATCCGATGTTCATAAAATGAAAAATATCGATTTTATCTACATGATTAACTTAGATGCAAGACCTGAAAAATTCCAAAGTTGCCTAGACCAACTCCTCCCCTATGGCATCAAACCTTATCGTTTTTCTGCCGTCAATGGGTGGGAGCTTACCTTAGATGATATCAATGATGTAGCCTTAACTTATGAGCCTGGGATGAATGGAACCATGTTTGGAACCTCTTATCTTCTAGAAGATAATGGAATGCCTTCTCATGAACTTATCACTGTTCCTGGCAAAAAATACTTTTGTCACTGCATGTCCCGCGGCGCTATCGGTATTGTTTTGAGCCATCTATCTATTTTACAAGATGCCTATGACTCCGGCTATGAAACAATTTGGATTATGGAAGATGATATTCAACTGATCCAAGATCCTAATAATTTATCCAACCTCATTAAAAATCTTGACCGAACCGTTGGAAAAAATAAATGGGATATTTTATTTACCGACCAAGACACAAAAAATCAAAAGGGAGAATATGTCCCTTGTATGGGCTATGCCCTACGCCCCAATTTCACTCCAAAAAATCCAGCGCGCTTTGCTGATAGAAAATCTGTGGGAGCCTTTACAAAAACAGGAGCTCGATATGGAGCTTACTCCATGATTCTACGTAGATCAGGAATAAGTAAAATTCTCAATTTCTTTAAAAAACATCAAGTCTTTCTCCCCTATGACATGGATTTTTATTTGTCTAATGATATCCTAATCTACGCCGTACAAGAAGATGTCGTATCAACAGAACCCCAGGCGCTTTCCGATAACGGAGGCCCTAATTATTTAAATAAAACAAATAATCAATAACTATAATTTAAAAAGGATTACACATGATAAAACATACAGCAAAGGCCTTGCTTTGTAGTTTATTTCTCCTTACCTTTTCTGCAACATTTGCTGACTGGGATCCAGAGTTTATCGAAAATGCTGATATCTCTATTCTCGAGAACACAGATTATAAAAATCTAAAAAATAAAGTTCTCAACGCCACCAAAGGATCTTGGTGTTCTGAAGAAAAAACCAATTTGTTAATGGATCTTGTTCTATTAGAAAAACCTCAAGTATGCGTAGAAATTGGAGCTTGCACAGGATCTTCTATACTACCCATTGGAGCTACACTACAATTTCTTAAGAAGGGAAAGGTCTATGCTATAGACGCTTGGTCTAATAAAGTGGCAACACAATATTGGCTTGATACGGATCCTAATAAAGTTTGGTGGTCTACTGTTGATATGAAAGCCATCCATAAAATTTATCAAGACTTGATCCGTTCCTGGGGATTAAAGAACTTTTGCAAAGAGCTTTCTATGTCTTCTGAAAATGCTATTTCCAAATTAGATACGATCGACTTCTTACATCTTGATGGGGACTACTCAGAGCCCGGATCCTTAAAAGATGTCGAACTTTATCTTCCTAAAGTCAAATCAGGTGGATATATCTTATTATCCAATCTCTTCGTAATGATCAATGGGAAACAGCCTAAGTTAAAATCTTTTTCAGCTCTATTAGACGATTGTGAAATCGTCTGTGAAATTGAAAGAGATAACGCCATCTTATTTAGAAAATATTAACATAAACTTGCCGAACAACCTATTATTTAAAATAGGTTGTTCATTTATAAATATAAATTATGAAAATATTAAAAAACTATCAGCTTTTTCTTCTTCTATTCTTATCTTCTGCCCTGAATGCCTCCGAACCAAAACCTCACGTGATTGGAAATATTTTAGGACAAACTGGAAACATTTTTTTCCAAGTTGCAACAGCTAGTGCATTGGCCTGGGATAATGATGCAGACCCCTATTTTCCTGAGTTAGCCATAGTGCCCTCTCTTTATCACCACTATTTTTCTCGCTGTAAAATCACACCCCCTAGCAATAAGATTTCTTATACCTGGAGTGAACCGAAATCCAGCTATATTCCCATTCCCTACGAACAAAATATGAGCCTTTCAGGATATTTTCAATCTTGGAAGTATTTTGATCATTATAAAGACCGGTTGGTGACCTTATTTTCTCCTCTTAAAAAAGACATGCAACACATTGAAAAAAAATATGGGCACTTACTCAAATCACCCATCACTGTAGGAATACAAATACGTTATTATGGGGAAGAAGCACCCTCTTTTGCACAGTTTGGTCGAGACTACTTTGAAAAAGCCATGAAACTTTTCCCTGATGAATCTCTTTTTATCGTAAGTAGTAACAACATGGACTTTGCTAAAAGCCAGCTCCCTCTAGAAGGAAGAAATATTGTATTTCTAGAAGGAGAACCTCCGTATATAGATTTCCATCTATTGACCCGCTGCACACACAATATCATCTCCAATTCAACATTTGGCTGGTGGATGGCTTACCTAAATCTAAATCCCCATAAAATCATTGTTTGCCCTGCCTATTGGATAGCTGGAAAGCATATTAATCCTAATCCTTATCCTTATCCAGATATCTATCCAGACAGCTGGATCCAAATCGAAGCAGACACCATAAATTGACTTCTCGAAATCTAAAAAACTATTTCACCCGAACTTTATTATCGTAAGGACCCTTCCACATCTTTTCATACATCTTTGGATAATGTTTTTTTATCAATTCGAGAATCTTATAATTTGGAACTACATTGAATTCCTCTTCCATACGAACCATCAAATCTGGATTAGAATCTCTAGGCAATCTCACTTCCTTAAAATAGGCTTCATCTCGAAACGCATAGTGATGAATCCCTATGTACTTAGCGTGACTTTTTCCATCTGTTATCAAATCATTGCCACGTAGATTCAAAGACTTCTCCCCATCTCCATTAAAGTATTGAGCTCCCTCTTTTAAAGAACAAAAATGGGGGCTCCACATGGAATTAAGGACTGCATATTCAGGACGGATAATACTTTTACCCACACAATTTCTTGAATGATTTTTCATAGAACAGGCAACTAAGTGAGAAAGTAACGGATCTCCTTTATTCACATAGGCGTGATTTGTTCCAAAATTGCGCCAATTGACATATACAGCAGGAGCATCTGAAAAATGCTTACTTAAACATTCTGTTATTGTCTTATCTTCCATAGGAACTATAAATTCATCTTGATCAATTGGAGCTGCCCATCTAGCTACCCCTAAGGCTCTTTGCATTCCATCTTGAAAGGCTCCTATTTGAGCTGGAACCCAATCACCTCCTGAATGAGGCCAATAAAAAACTTCTACAAGTCCCTCTTGAATATAAGGGGCTAATACTTCTTCCCAATTGTCCGTACTTGCATCGTTATAGAGCCAAAAGTGATCAACCCCAACCATTCGATGATATTCTACCCACTCTTTCAAATAGGGAGCTGTATTTTGAAACATAGAAATAATAGCTAATTCATAACCAAAAAGCTTAAGAGAAAAACTACTTACTAATAAAAAAAACAGGAATCCAAACTTGACAATCCTCTTCATAAAACCTCTTCCAAATTAAAAAATATTACTATTATCTTAACAAAAGCATCTCTTCTGAGGGATACTCATACATTGCATCTATTTGAATCCACTCTGGAGGAATCGTATCTTTCATATCCAAATCCTTTTTCCAGGCCTTAGGACATACCACAATTTTGTTAGGATTTTGATTAAGCCAAGCACCCCACCAACCAAATGTTGAATTGGTAATAATATTATGCTTACAAAGGCTTTGCAGATGCAAACAAAGGTAGTGAGGTTCCTCTAAAAATACAATATTTTTAGCCCAGCTAGGGATGTTTTTACGGGCATACTCAATATGATTTGTCGTCACAACAAATAAAGAGTCTTCCGAAAATAATGCCATCGCTTTTTCTAAATAATCCATTCCATACTGCATATACTCAGAGGCTAAAGGGATCTCTACAAAATAACAACGCAGTTGTATCCCCACTGTATTGGGATGCTGAAGAAGCCAATCATAATTTTTTCGAAAATACATCTTATCTTTAGACGAAGGGGCAAATAACTGTAAGATTTCCTCCCGATACCGCTTAAAATATTTTTCTGATTGAAAATACCCTTTAATCTGCATATTGGGTTGAAATGGGATAGGATCATACTGATACCTCAGCTCTTCCCAGATATACGTAATAGGAAGAGTTGGCGCTGCCACCTTACATCTAAAAAACATATGCTTATAAATATCTACAGGGGAAACTAATGTGGGGAAATAAGCTTCAACGCCATTATCCCAGGCTAAAGCATGGGCTGTTGCCACGACAAATAATTGATTTCCTAATTGCCCCGTCATCTCTCCAATAACAAAAGGCTTATCCGATTCAGCAGAAAGATTCACAAAAAGTAACACTGCTATATATAAACAACCCTTCATCTTAAAATCTTATTTAAAAATTTTATTGTGTACCGAGATTTTACATCGCATCCTTCTAGATCCAAGAAAAACACAAATCTACTTATAAAAACCGACTCCGTTTTTCAACTTAAATAGTTATTTTTCAAGTTGTAAAGCTTCTAAAAAAGCCCAAACGTTTTCTACTGGCGTTTTAGGAAGGACTCCATGCCCTAAGTTAAAAATGATACCCTTTTGTCCTATGACAGACTGCGCCATTAAAAGTGCTTCTTTTTTAACTTCTGCAGCTGATGCTGAGAGTAAAAACTGAGGAGAAAAGTTACCTTGTACAGCAATCCCTTCTGGAACTAACTGCCTAAGAGAGGCTAAAGATCTACCCTCATCAAAACTAATAGCACTTGGGTAAATAGAAGCTATTTCTTGAGGATAAAGACTATTAGCACGACTAAAAAAAAGAGTTGGAACCCCAAGAACTTTTAAATGAATTTGCATCTCTTGCCAATAGGGAAGCGCATAGAGAAAAAATTCTTCCTTAGAAAGAAGATGTGTCCAAGAATCAAAAACTTGTATCGCATCTACTCCCGCTTCTACTTGTAATTTTGCATAAGAAATCGTTGCTTTACATATTTTATGTAAAAGAGAAGAAAACTCTCTTGGCTTTTTTTCCATCCAAAGACGAACTGTAGGAAAAGTATGACCGCCCTTTCCTTCTAAGAGGTAGCAAAGCATTGTAAAAGGAGCTCCACAAAAACCAATTAAAGGAACATCTAAAACAGGTTTTAACTGTTTAATTGTTGCAAAGACATAAGAAAGCTTATGTAAAATTTCTTCTTCTGTTACAAAAAAAAGATCGGTCTCCTGCTCTACCTTAGGCTGGATGTATGGACCTCCTGATTCAGGATAAAATACTTTTTTATCCCAAACTTCAGCTAGAATAAGTAAGTCGGAAAAAACAATAGCTGCATCCAACGGAAATATCTTTAAAGGAAGAAGAGTCACTTCCGTTGCAAGATCGGGCTCATGGAAAAGAGACGACAAACTATGGAGTGTTCTTAATTTCAGATATTGAGGAAGATACCTTCCTGCCTGGCGCATAAGCCAGACAGGAGGCCTCTTAACCTCTTTAGAAGCTAAAGCCTCTAAAAAAAGAGAAGAGGTTACAGTGTTCATTTAAGAAGCCTATGTAAAATAGCGTCTACCGTAAACCCAAACTCGGCAGCTAGATCGCTAGGAGAGGCTGATGCCCCAAAAGTATCCATACAAATAGTGATTCCATCTTGTCCAATCCACTTGGCCCAACCCATAGAAACCCCTGCTTCAATACTTACCTTTTGACCTAGATCTCCCCCTATGATTGTTTTTTTATAAGCTTCTGGTTGCTTTTCAAAAAGTGCCCAACAAGGCATAGAAATCACACGTACGGCTTTACCTAGTTTTTCTAAGGCAGCTGCTACATCTAGTGCTAATGACACCTCAGATCCCGTAGCAAAAAGAGTAAAGTCTAATTTCTTCTGGGAGCTTCGTAGAATATAAGCACCCCTTCCCATCCCTTGATCATAAGGAATATTAGCCTCTGAAAGCTCAGGAACAGCTTGACGACAAAGAACAATCGCAGTAGGACCGCGATATCGAATGGCTGCAAGCCAAGCCATCTTCACTTCCCAGTTATCTGCTGGACGAATTAGATGTAGATTTGGAATAGCTCGAAGTGATGCTAACTGCTCAATAGACTGATGTGTAGGCCCATCTTCTCCTAAGAAAATAGAATCATGAGTAAATTGATAAACGACATGTATATGAGAAAGAGCGGCTAATCGAATCGCATTTCTCATATAATCAGAAAAAGTAAAGAATGTCCCAACGTAAGGGAAAATCATATCCGTCTGAGCAAGACCTGTAGCCATTCCTGCCATAGCAAATTCGCGAATTCCAAACTTAATGTTGCGTCCTTCAAAAGAACCTGGCGATATAGAGCCAAATTGCTTCATCATCGTCATATCAGAAGAAGACAAATCTGCAGATCCTCCGTAAATTTGTGGGAGGAGATCTCCTAGAGTCTGTAATACACACTGAGAAGAAATTCTTGCTCCTATTGGGGACTTAATCTCTATTTTACGAAGATCTTCCTCTATAGAATCTGGAATTTTTTTCTCTACCATTTGCATGAATGTCTGATAAAGAGCCGGTTTAGCAGTAGACCATTGCTTAAATAAATCTTTCCACTTTTGTTCTACAGCTGTCTGTTTGATTTGACGTTGTTCAAAATAACTATACACAGGTTGTGCTACATAAAAATCTTCCTCTGGAAGCCCTAAAGTTTTTTTCACAAGAGCTACTTCTTCTAATCCGAGTGGAGATCCGTGCGCCTTATGTGTTCCCTCTTTATTAGGAGAACCTTTTCCAATGATTGTATGTACAATAACTAGGGTGGGTTTTTTTTGAGATTGCTGAAGACTCATAAAGACTTCATCCATTTGATCGAAATCATAACCATCAATTTCAAATACATCCCAGCCATAAGCTTCATAACGCATCTTAATATTTTCGGAACTAGAGTCTTTTAAAAATCCGTCTAAAGTGACCTTGTTTGCATCATGCATAAGTATGAGATTACTAAGCTGCAAGTGTCCTGCTAAAGAAGAGGCTTCCGAAGATACTCCTTCCATTAAGCATCCATCTCCTGCTAAGCAATATACCTTACTATTAAAAATAGGATTTCCTTCGCTATTGAACTTTGCGGCTAAAATTTTCAACCCAAGAGCCTGTCCTACAGCATTAGCAACTCCTTGCCCCAAAGGACCTGTTGTCGCTTCTACTCCATCTGTCATATGATATTCGGGATGCCCTGGAGTTATCGAATGTAATTGTCTAAAGTTCTTAATATCTTCCATGGACAAATTAAAGCCCGAAAGATGCAAAAGAGAATAGAGCCACATTGAACCATGGCCTGCGGAAAGTACAAGACGATCTCTATTAAGCCATTTAGGATTTTTCGGATTATGTCGAAGTAACACCCCATACAAATAGGCCCCAAGCTCTGCACAACCCATTGGAAGGCCAGGATGCCCTGAATTAGCCTTTTGCACCGCTTCCATAGACAGTTCTCGAACGGTATTTGCTATTTTTGAAAGCGTTTTTTTTAACTCTATGTCCATATCATTCCCCTAAGATTTATCAAAGATAATACCATTATCCTGCATCAAGAAAAACAATCAATAAAAATGATACTATATTTGCCTAAAAAACAAATCCCTTATGATACAAAATAGAAAACAAGCAAAAGGTCCCCATAGTTAATAAAAGACTTTTCATAACATTTTGTACTCTTTTAGAAACTGGCGGTGTTATTTTATAAAATAAAAGCAAAACAGACAAACTAATAAGCGATGAAAAAAAGATAAGAAATGCCCAAGTATAAATTCTATAAGATAAGAAAAGAAATGTTGTGTCTATAACAGAATTACATACATTTAAAGCCATATGTCTTAAAGAAAAACTAAGTCCTAAAAGCGCTGCTAACAAAGAAAAGGCATAATGTCTTATGGTTATTCCATACATAAGATTCCAATAAAGCCCGACAGCAATCATTAACATTGCAGCTCTTTGCAAAAAACACAAAAAGCAAGGTTCTTGCAAACAACAAATTTCAATAAAAATCCCACATCCTATAGCCCCAGAAAGAATCACAACCCCAAGTAAATTAAAAATATTTGCATTCATAAATTAATCTCCAATGGACTTAATGCATGATATATAAAAAGACCTAACATCAAACACCCTGCTACAAATGCTAAAAACCACATCTCTTTAGAAACATTTTTTCTCCCTTTTTGAGAGAAAAAAATTACTATTAAGAGCAAAAGGTATATGAAAAACATAATTCCTCCCTTTTCTTTTTCTTATTTTTTACATACAACCCCCTTACGATCAAGATTTTTCTTCCCTAGACTTCCTTTTTTTGACTTTTGAGATCCGCTTTGATAAACTAATCGTCTATACTTACTAGGGAGCTCTTTTTATGATGTCGCAAACTATCCGAAGAAATTTTCTAAATTTTTTTAAAGAAAATGAACATTCCATCGTTTCCTCTTCTTCCGTGGTGCCGCACGATGACCCAACACTTCTTTTCATCAACGCCGGCATGAACCAATTCAAAGATGTCTTTTTAGGGAAAAGTGAACGAGATTACAAAAGAGCCGCTACCTCGCAAAAATGCATTCGTGTAGGGGGAAAACATAATGATTTAGACAACGTAGGGCACACAACACGTCACCTTACTTTTTTTGAAATGCTTGGCAACTTTTCTTTCGGAGACTATTTTAAAGCCGAAGCCATTGAATATGCATGGAAAGTTTCAACACAAGTCTTTGCTCTTCCTGAAGAAAAAATATGGGTAACCATTTTTAGAGAAGATGACGAAGCGTTTGAACTTTGGAGAAAAATTCTTCCCGAATCTCGTATTACTCGAATGGATGAGAAAGACAACTTCTGGGCTATGGGTGATACAGGGCCTTGTGGCCCCTGCTCAGAGTTACTATTCGATAGAGGCAGTCGTTATGGGAATGCAAGGAATCCTAAAGAAGACCCTTCCGGAGAAAGATTCTTGGAGTTTTGGAATCTCGTATTCATGCAATTTAATAAAGATGCTCACGGCATATTCCACCCACTTCCTAAAAAATCCATTGATACGGGCGCCGGATTAGAAAGAGTTGCCGCTTTAAAACTCGGGGTGGACACAGTCTTTGCAACAGATATTTTCAAGTCCCTTATTGCTCAAATTGAAAACACCTGCTCCCTTCGCTATGATGAAACTAACCTATCTACAGCCCCTGCTTTTCATGTGATTGCAGATCATATTCGTTCTCTTTCTTTTGCCATTGCAGATGGCGCTCAACCTAGCAATATAGAAAGGGGTTATGTCCTACGAAAGATTCTACGAAGAGCTGTCCGTTATGGGAAAAACCTTGGACTAGGAGAGCCATTTTTAGCTAAAATCCTTCCTCGTCTTGTAGACGTTATGGGTCCTGACTATCCGGAACTCGTTTCTTCTCAACATCGAATAGCAGAGATCCTGTCTCTTGAAGAAGAAGCCTTTCTTCGCACCCTGAAAAGAGGCGGAAACATCTTACAACATGTCATTGAAAAAGCACAAAAAACTCCCTTGAAACAAATTACTGGAGAAGAGGCCTTCAAATTAAAGGACACCTATGGCCTTCCTTTAGAAGAAATCCTTCTCATAGCAAAAGACACCGGACTAGAAGTAAACTTAGAAGCTTATCAACTATTAGAAGAACAAGCTAAAGATCGCTCTAGATCAGCAGAAACGCAAACTCTACAAGAAAGTGAAATCTCTCTTTTTAAAGACTTCACTACTAAGCATGGTAAATGTTCTTTTATAGGCTATGAAGAAACCGTTTCTGAAGCCACCATTTTAGCCATTATCCATGAAGGAGTCTTTGTCGATGCCTTAAAAGAAGGACAAGAAGGGATGATCCTTTTAAAACAAACTCCTTTTTATCCAGAAAAGGGAGGTCAAGTTACCGATATAGGGACATTATCTCACGACCGAGCTCACTTTGTTGTAACAAGTTGCCAAACGCCTTATCCTGATGTCATCATCCACATCGGATCTTTAGAAAAAGGAACTTTGATTCCAGGGGAGCCTCTGATTGCCCGCGTTGAAGAAAAAAGAAGACAAAAAACCTCAAACAACCATACGGCTACCCACATTCTCCATGCAGCACTACAAAAAATTTTAGGCCCTCACATTCGTCAGGCTGGATCCTTAGTGGAAGCTTCTCGTCTTCGCTTTGACTTTAACCATCACAAATCTGTGTCAAAGCAAGAACTTCGCGATATAGAAAAATGGGTAAATGACAAGGTTCGTCAAAATTTTCCCGTTTCTTCCTATGAACTTTCCTATGAAGAAGCTCAAGAAAAAAAAGAGATCAAACAATTCTTTGGAGAAAAATATGGAGCCCGCGTACGTGTTGTTGATATCAATTGCTCTCAAGAATTATGCGGAGGCACACATACAAACAACATAGGCACTATCGGATTTTTTCGAATTGTTAAAGAAGGAAGTATCGCTTCAGGGGTTCGGAGAATCGAAGCTGTAACAGGAGAAGAAGCAGAAAACCTCATATATGAACAAGAACTTCTCGTGGACAACTGTTGCCTCCAGTTAAAAACAACGCCTGCTTTACTGGAAGAAAAACTAACCTCTCTAGTAGAAGAAAATAAAAAACATACACTAGAAATAAAAACTTTAAAAAGACATTCCATTAAAACTCTTGCGCAGGATTTATCAGCTCAATGTGTTACAATTCAAGGAACTCTTTTTCTAGCTAAGATCATTTCTTTACAACCCGATGAACTCCCTTTACTAGCAGAAGATCTTGCTGCAAATAAAGGATCTTCTTTATTCATTCTAGCTACACAAAAACCCGACTCTTGTCATATCTTTATCAAAGTCAGTAAAGAACTTCAAGCCAAAGGACTCTTAGCCGGATCTTTAATTAAAGAACTCACCCCCTATATAGAAGGGAGTGGAGGAGGAAAAGCAGATACAGCTCAAGCGGCCGGGAAAAAAGGAGACGGGCTTTTAAAGGCTTTTTCTCTAGCAAAAAGCAAACTAGAATCTTTATGTTAGATAAACTATTAGAAAGCCCCTCTTTACAAGCTTTTTATCAAGCCGTTCAAAGCTCTCCTTCTTTATTATTAGAGCACCTTTGGGACACTCCAAAGGCGCTCTTAGCTATTTTAGCGCAAAAGGCCACCCAGAAAAACATTCTCATTATCTCAGGAAAAAAAGATGATCGTTTTTTAGAAAGCTTTCTCTTTTTTTTAGAAAAAGAAATCATAGACTTCCCTCCCTGGGAAACTTTGCCCAATGAAAACATCCCCCCTAGTTCTGACATCTCCGGAAGAAGACTAGAAATCCTATATCAAATTGCCAAAAAAAAAGAACCTTTGATCATACACTGCCCTCTTCAAGGACTCTTACAAAAAACCATTTCTCCTAAGGAGCTATCTTCTCTTTGTACCATCCTCAAAAAGGGGGAAGAGACTCCTTTTAATAAGTTAGTAGAGCTTTTGAGTACACTAGGCTATAAAAGGTGCCCTGTTGCAGCTGACAAAGGAGAATTTGCCGTTCGGGGGGGCATTATTGATATCTTTCCCACTGCTTCTTTTGATCCTTATCGAATCGATTTTTTTGGAGACGTTATAGAAACGATCCGAACCTATGATCCTATCGGACAAAAATCCCTTAGTCAAGTAGACTCCCTTTTTCTTTGTCCCGCTTCTGAATGGTCTTTATTAAAAGAAAAAAAAGAGCTATCCACTTTACTAGACTATATGGGCCCCAATACCGTACTTATCCTCGATGATCTTTTAGCTTTAGAAAATGAATATGTA
>CANNLR010000033.1 GCA_947505635.1 Chlamydiota bacterium | reverse complement strand
TACCAGGTCACCTTATTTAAGCGTTTGGTTTCTTTGTACTGTCTGCGTCTTTTCTTAAAAAGATTTTTATCTGTTTTTCGTTAAAAATTATCCTGTTTTTTTCAATCCCCCCAATTATTCCCATGAGCCGAAAAAATGCATTTAAATTCTCCTATTGAATCTAGACAAAAAAAGACCCTAAGGGAAGCCTCAGGGTCATATTGGAGGAGGTGGGATTCGAACCCACGAAACGCTTTCACGTTTACACGCTTTCCAAGCGGGCTCCATCGGCCACTCGAACACTCCTCCAGGAAAGAATACCCGCAAATATTAGTCCATTTAAAGCATAATATTCAAGTGTTTAAATTGTCTTCTGCGTTTTTTCCTTGCAAAAATTACAAGATGAACTAGAAAATAAGATATTTAACCCCTCACAAACAATTAATATGCATATAACTTTTTTTTTACCCATTCTTCTTGCCCTTTTCTCTTTAACAAGCTGTGACTTCAAAAAAGCTCCCCCGAAATGCGATGTCCTTGTCAGCATCCCCCCCTACCTGTACTTCGTAAATCAGCTAACAAATGGCGAGCTTAAGGCTGAATCTCTTGTTCCTGAAGGAGCCAACCCCCATCTATATGAGCCCTCTCCTAAACAAGTAGCAGAAGCCAAGCGAGCAAAAGTGTGGATCCGCTTAAATGAAAGCTTTGAGCAAAAAATCCTCCGTTCTCTACAAGAACAAAATGCTAAGCTTATCATTGTAAATTTAGCAGAAGCTCTCACATTACCCTCGTTACCCAGTGAACATGGATCTTGTAAGCACTGTCATCATCACCATAAAGATAGTCTCGACCTTCATTTTTGGCTAAGTCTTAGACTTGCTAAAGACCAGGCTAAATTCATAGCAAAAGCTCTTTGTGAAGCTTTCCCAGAAAGAACGCAGCAGATTGAAAATAATTTATCCTTGTTAGAGAAGAAATTTGAAGAAACAGACCTTTTAATCACACAAGAGCTTCTTCCCTTTGAGGGACAAGCTATCTTAGTATCTCATCCAGCCTTTGGATATTTTTGCTATGATTACAAATTAAAACAAATTTCTATCGAACAAGAAGGAAAAGACCCCCTTCCTAAAGAAATTTCGGCCATTTTACAGTCAGCAAAATCCTCTTCTATTCGCACAGTTTTAACACAAGCTCAATACAACAATAAAGGGGCTCTCATCATTGCAGAAAAACTAAACCTACCTGTACATGAAGTAGATCCTTATAGTGAAAATTACCTAGACAACTTGCTCTACATAGCACACTGTGTAGATAAGCCATGAGTACCTCTCCAGCCGTCTGCTTAAAAAACATCTCTTTTAGCTACGAAAAGACCCCCATTCTAGAACAAGTCGACTTCTCCATCGATGAGGGGGAGTTTGTTGGAATTTTTGGCCCTAATGGAGGAGGAAAAACGACTTTATTAAAACTACTTATGGGGTTTTTAACCCCCGATATAGGCGAGGTATCCTTACTAGGAACCTCTCCTAAGCAAGCTAGGACCCATATTGGATATGTACCTCAAGCAACAAAAATAGACAGGCAATTTCCTATTACAGTCGAAGAAGTTGTGCAAATGGGTTGCTTATCTAAAACAAACTTTTGGGGGCTTCTCTCTCAAACCCATAAACAAAAAGCATTAGACGCTCTTGAAAAAGTGAAAATGATCCATAAAAAAGACTCTCCTTTCGGACATTTATCTGGAGGTGAAGCGCAACGAGTCCTTATAGCAAGAGCTCTAGCTTCAGAACCTAAAATTCTTTTTCTAGATGAACCAACAGCTAGCGTAGACCCTGTTGCTGAAGAAGAAATCCTTTCTATCCTTTCTTCTTTAAAGGGAAGCCTTACGATCTTAATGGTAACTCACGACCTACAAACCATCTTACAAAAAGTAGGAAAGCTTCTTTGTGTCCATAGAAAGGTCCATATTTTAGCCCCTTCAGAAGTATGTGAACACTATGGGCTTGGTCTATATCACTCTCCTCTTATACAAACACTTAGGAAATAAATAGCATGTTTGAGATCTTTTTCACTCACTCCTTCTTATTCATGGCTCTTCTAGCAGGCATAGCAGCTTCTTTTACAAGTGGAATCATAGGCTCTTATGTTGTCACAAAGCGAATTGTATTTATTAGCGGGAGTATCTCTCATAGCGTCTTAGGAGGGATGGGACTCTTTCTTTGGTTAAAAAGAACCTATAACCTCACTTTTCTATCTCCTATGCAAGGAGCCCTCTTAGCAGCTCTTGCTTCAGCTTTTTTACTTGGCTGGACTCATTTAAAGTATAAAGAACGGGAAGATTCAATTATTGCCGCTCTTTGGGCAACAGGGATGTCTATTGGAGTAATCTTCATTACATTTACACCAGGCTATAATGTAGAGCTCATGAACTTTCTTTTTGGTAATATTTTATGGGTGACTCGATCAGACCTAATAACTTTACTCGCCTTAAATGCTATTGTGATTGCCTGCACACTCTTTTTTTATCGAAAATTTCAGGCGATCTGTTTTGATGAAGAACAAGCTCTTCTCCAAGGCATTGCCGTACAACCGTTATATATCCTTTTACTTTGTCTAGTAGCCACATCCGTTGTTGTCTTAATACAAATCGTAGGGGCTGTACTTGTCATCTCTATGTTAACTATGCCGGCTGCAATAGCAGCCAGCATAACACAAAAACTATCATCTATGATGAAGATCGCTATCTTGGCAGGAATTATCTTCACCTGCCTTGGCATCTATGCATCCTATCAATTAAACTGGCCTCCTGGAGCAACCCTCACCTTAATTGCAGCAAGTGCCTATGTACTTGTTCTTTGCAAATCTAAGGTTAAATCGCGATAAAGAGCCCTAGAAAAAAAGATTATTTAGACCCATGAAGCCAACGTGACCATATACTTGGTTTTTTAGCTTTAACTTTTTTTGCAACTTTTTTTGCACGCAATGGCGCTTTTGTAACTTTACGAATGTTGGTAGCCATAAAATTCTCCCCTGAAATAAAAAAAACTATAAAATAAGCTGAAAACAGTCAGCCCTCTTATTTCTTAATATTAGATACTCAGTATTAATAAATCAATTATTTTAAATAAATTTTTATATTTATTATAAAACAAAAGAAAACCTTCCCTCTCCAGGAGGATGAATTTTTCTTTAAAATGACCTTTTTGACTTTTATACTTGACTTGGAACAAAAGGTTCTTTTATCATCTCTGCTTTCCTCTCTAAGGAAGTCGGATCGAGGCATTTCCCTCGGTTTACGTCATTCCTTTGTCGCAACGGGTAAAATTCAGGAGGCTAAATGTACGCGATTATTGAAACAGGCGGAAAACAATACACAGTCGAAGAAGGAAACATCATTGATGTGGAATTATTCGAAACCGCCGAAGATGGAAAGATAGAATTTAAAAATATCCTTTTTATAGGAAATGGAACTGACAGTAAAATGGGCAGTCCTTATCTAGCAGCATCTGCTGTGAGAGCAGAACTTATCGGAGAAGTAAAGGGTCCTAAGGTTATTGCTTTCAAATATAAAAAGAGAAAAAGATACCGTAGAAAAGTAGGGCATCGTCAGTGCTACTTACGAGTTAAAATTACAGAGATCGCAGGTTAAAGGAGTAGTTTACTATGGCTCATAAGAAAGGTCAAGGTTCGACAAGAAACGGAAGAGACTCAAACTCACAAAGGCTTGGAATTAAAGCTTCTGGCGGCCAGTTTGTGACAACAGGTAGTATCCTTATAAGACAAAGAGGGACCAAATGGCTTCCTTCTAAAAACGTAGGAAGAGGACGTGATGACACTCTTTTTGCTTTAGTTGACGGCGTAGTCACCTATCGTAAAACAAACAGAACTTATGTGTCTGTTCTTCCTGCAAATTAAATACACTTCTAATCCCTTCTTTGCAAAAAGAAGGGATTGATCCATCCCCCACTACAAAAAATATATGTTTATTGATTCTTCTACTCTTACTCTTTCCGCAGGGAAAGGCGGCAATGGCGTTATCGCTTGGCGTCGAGAAAAATTTATCCCCAAAGGGGGCCCTACCGGAGGAAATGGAGGACGAGGCGGCTCTGTCTTCATAATCGCCGACAATCAGACTGTTTCTTTACAGTACTACAGAAATAGAAGAGTGATCGCCGCTAAAAATGGAGAAGCCGGAGGAAGCAGCCTTAAACAAGGAAGAGCAGGCCCTGACCTTCTATTAAAGGTCCCTTGTGGAACCCTCATTAAAGATAAAAAAACTAAAGAAATTCTTTTTGATCTTACAGAGCATAATCAAAAAATTACTCTTTGCGTTGGAGGAAAAGGAGGAAAAGGCAATCACCATTTCAAATCTTCCACCAACCAAGCTCCCCACTTTTGTACGCAAGGTACGCCAGGAGAAACTCAAGAAATAGAATTAGAGCTTAAACTCATCGCAGATATTGGCCTCGTTGGAATGCCTAATGCGGGAAAATCTACTTTTATTTCTCAAGCTTGCTACACCCCTGTTAAAATAGCTGCCTATCCTTTTACAACTCTTTCTCCTAATTTAGGGTATATTAGCTATCCAGATCGAACAAAACTTTTAATGGCAGACATTCCAGGCATCATTGAAAATGCTCATGACAACAAAGGACTAGGCCTTGCTTTCTTACGACATATAGAAAGAACCCTTCTTCTCATCTTTGTCATCGATATTTCAGGCTTTGAAGGGCGCGATCCTTTAGAAGATTTCAAAATTCTCTGGCAAGAACTTCTTGCTTATAAGGCAGACATTCTAGACAAACCTTTTCTTGTCGCCTTAAATAAAATAGACGTAGAAGGTGCTGAAGAGAATATAGAACGATTTAAAAAAGAAATGAATATTCCTTCTGAAAGGATCTTTACCATTTCTGCAAAAGAAAAAGAGGGCTTCCCTCCTCTTCTTGATGCTATTAAAGAATTGGTTGGGAAAGCTCCTATTCCCCTCCCAATTGAAGAAGAGCCTATGCTAGATCAAGAACATGAGTTTGAAGAAGAAATGGAATAGGCTCCTGTGCTAACTCCAAGATTTTCTGCTGAGCAAAGTTCTCCAGGCCACTATATTCTTCATCCTATATATCCAGTGACGGCAGTAGAAATACTGCCCGTTTCAATTGAAAAAGATAACCTTTATCTTTCAGAAATTGTCTTGCCCCTAGTTTCTGCTATGGCAGGCAATCTATATAGGTCTATGGAAGAAACGCCTCTCCCCTTCTCTTTTAACAAATCTGGACTCTGCGTTCTTGCTACATCAGGGTTATACACCATCACACTTGCCGTTGAAGAGCTCGCTAAAAAAAAAATTCCTTCAAGAAAAGATACCATTAGCCTAGCACGAACTGCAATAACTGGAGTCCTAACACCAGTAATGTGGGGAGCTACGATGGGAATCCCTTCATCCAAAGGAGAACTTATTGCTCTTTCTGTATTGTGTGGGGTCACTGCTGCAGGGATTGACTATCTAGCTAAAAATTCTAAGAGAAGAACTCAGGACTTCCCTCTTGAGATAAATAATGTCTAAATACACATCAATATCATCCAATTACAAAGTTACAGCTTAAGGTTTCTTTGAGTTTATAGGACATCTATTAATCCCTAATAGTTGATAGACTACGCACCAACTCATCAGAGATTCAAAAAAAGCAAATAAAGCAAAAAATAGAAGAACAAAGCTTTGCTCTACATGTGAAAGCCAAAGCAAGAGGAGTCCAATAGCAAATCTCCCCCACCTACCCCAAGTGCCAATATTTTTTTGTAATTTCATTCCCCCTCCTTAACTGTAGATGGGAAAAAATATCGCTTAGTCTCTTCGATTACCTCTTTTCTAAGCCCTATAATTCCAATCAAGTTTGTAATCAACATTAAAGAAATAGCTAGGTCTGCAAAGATCCAAACAAAATCTACTCTAGCAACAGCTCCTACAGGAATTAATGCCAAATATAGATATTGAAAAAGTTTCACCTTTTTCCTATTCCAAAGAAACTCGGCAGCTTTTTCTGCGCATCCACCCCAAGCAATAATAGTTGTATAGGCAAACAAGAAAAGAGCTACAAGAACAATAACTAATCCTCCTATCTCTCCAAAGACCTGGCTAAAAGCGAAAACAACCATATTTGTACTTGCAAGACCTACTTGATCACAGGCGCCTGTCACAACTAAAATAAGTCCTGTCATAGAACAAATGATCATAACTAAAAAGGGAGCAACTAGTGTTGCGACTCCATTCATTACAACATCCTTAGATCGAGCCCCTGACTGTAAGATAGGAACAATCCCCGTACCTGCATCTGTAGCAAATATTCCCCTTTCAAACCCGGTAGAAAGAGCCTTCACTACAGTAAATCCCATAACTCCCCCAACAAAAGAGCTTCCCTGGAAGGCACTTTTAAGCATAATCCAAAGAGCTGGAATGATAGCTTGACTATGTAAGCAAAGGATAACAGCTCCTGCTAGTAAATAAAGTAAAGCCATAACAGGCACAATAGAAGCTGCTACCTTTGCAATCCTTTTCACCCCACCTAAAATCACAAGAGAGGCTAAAATAGCTATCACGATCCCACATAATAAAGGATTAAACCCCATCGTTTTTAAAGGAAGTACCATAGAGTTTACTTGAGCAAAGTTACCGACGGCAAAAGCAGCAATCAAAGTAAAAATAGAAAATCCAATAGCGGTCTTTTTTAAATTAAGACCTTTACGCAAATAGTACATAGGCCCCCCCACATACTCTCCTGAAGCATTCTTATCTCGATACTTTGCCCCTAATACGCAGCTGCTGTATTGGATAATAGATCCTAAAAAAGCCATTACCCACATCCAAACCAAAGATCCAGGCCCTCCAGTCGATAAGGCTACAGCCATTCCAGAAATATTTCCCGTTCCTAAATTCCCAGCAATAACAGCAGCTACGGCTTGATAACTACTGATACTCCCTGTTCCTTCTTGCTTAGAAGAAAGAAGAGACCTAAGACTCATCGTTAATCGAGTTAATTGTAAACATCTTAACTTTAACGTAAAAAAAATCCCCAATCCAACGATTACAGGGAATACGCAATAAAATGTTAAACTTTGGTTTAAATTCAAAAAGATCTGATGCAAAATCGTACCCCTTCTTAGCGAGTTTTTATTTCAAACTAAATTATAGCAAAATATCTCATAACAATCATCTTCTATCGAAAGGCCTTGCTTCTAATTTACCCACATTTATCAATTAATTCATATTGAATCGAAGAAAGCGACTCTTTATCTGAAGAAATAGACTCTCTTCCCTCCACTAAAATGGCCACTCTCTTACGATTTTCAACACAAAAGGTCTCTTTCATATATTCCATCAATTTCTCATAAGAAAGTCTTTTTATTAATTCTAAATTTATATCCGCAAACACTCGATCTTCTTGCTTACTCGCTTGAGTTCTTTGCTTTTTCCAAAAAATAGTTAACGTTTTTCGAAAAACTTCAAATCGACTTAAAGGCAATCTTTCCTCTAATGTCTTAGCAAGATCATCTAAAAAATACTCCACTCTTTTAAGAAGATCTTCCGAAGGATAGCTACTAGATTGTAAAGAAAATCCATAACAAATTGTGTTATTCACAAGTCTTGCCCAATTATGAATTTTATAGCCCGTCTGTTGGCGTGTTCTTAACTCAGAAAAAAATTCATTCTGCAAAAAAGAAACAATTAACTGCTTCGCCATATTATTTTTATTATATTCTCCTTTCGAAGCCACCATTAATAATAAAGCATTCCCTAATCTATGAGTCTTCCTCACAAGGCAGTGAGCTTTTTTATCTTCTAAATATACACATGCTCTTGGCATCAATTCGTATGATTTATAAGGGCTAAAAGGGAAAATAAGACTAATTCCATTCCAAAATTCAAATGCCTCTAAGGGTTGTAGGGCTCCTAAAAAAGCTCCCTCTATAGAAAGTCTTTCTAAGGCATTTTCTTGCCAGATTCCATATTCTTTATAAGAAAGCTTGGCTACCTGATAATATAATTCCATCTCTGTAGACTGAAATCGAGACACGAGAGTCTCCAGTATTTTTTGCGCATGTTCAATAGGATCAGGATCCCCTGCATACTGATCAAGAAAACTTTTTTTTGCCTTCTCAAATTGTTCTAAAGAAATAACAGAATTTCGTAATATAAAAAATGCACTTTGCAAACAATCTTTAACTAGAAGACGGGGCATTGTTAGAAAAAAACAAAGATTTCGCCCATCCAGCTCCAATTCACAATTGACTTCCTTCTTCTCTTTAAATTCTTCTTTTAACACACTATTAATCGCCCGAATAAAGATTTCACTAGCCGCCCAATTCTTAACAGAGCCCCCAATAGTTGGGGCATCGATAAAAAAAAAAGCTTCCACTTGATTATTTTCTACCGAAGGAGTTACTAATCGAATTTTTACAAAAGGAGTGTTTACAATAAAAATAGGCTCTTGAATAGCACTTAAATCAGAATCTTCTATATCTTCTGAAAGAAAAAATTTTTCCTGCTCAGGCTCATCTTTTGACTCAAATCCCACTAAATAATGAGAGGACTCTTCTTCCCACCCCCTTATTTTTTCCTCTGCAATTTTACGAATAAAATAAGCAACTTTCATCCATTTTTCTACATTTGTAGGAAAAACCCCCACAGCTTGAAAGGGAGCCACTAAAAAATAAACACAATCTTGAGGCGTTAATTCTTTCAAAAAAGAAGATGCTTCTAAAAGCACGTCACCTGATTCAACTTCTTGTAAGTTTACGTAAAATTCCTCTATCAAATCACCAGCTATTTCCATAACCCCACGAAAATCCTTAACAGCAAAGGACTCCAATTTAGAAAGTTTTAACTGTGATTGTAAATATCCTGGAATACTTTCTTCCTTAAAAGACTGAATAGCTTGAAAACATCTTGAAACCACTTTTTCATACTGTTTTACCCCCTCTTGAGTCAAGATCACATCCAACTTAAAAATTCCATTTTCCTTTTCTATCTTCCAAAATTCAGCCTTTACTTGAACGGCAAGCCCCTCATCTTCTAAAATCTTAGCTAAACTATTTGCATAATTTCGATTGATCACTTTTTCTAAAAGAAGTAAAGCCTTTCTCTTCTCGCTTGGCATAATTCTTTTAGGGACTTCCCACATCAAAGAGAGGATCTTATTATTAAAAGTTGGCTCCATGTATATAAATGATCCTTTTTGCAAAGAAGAAACCATAGAACCTTCTATCGAAGGCTTCTTTGCCTCCAAGAAATGACTACTTATTGAAATGGCAGAAAAATGTTGACAAGCAAGGGCTATTAATTGCTCCAAAGATAACGAAGAAGACAAAACAAGGCGCATACGACAAGGAACATAATATTTTTCAAACCACTGCACAATATTTTCTCTTTGAACTCCCTTTAAAGAAGTTAAATTCCCACAAGAAAAATTCTGATTAGGGTGATCTGAATTACCGGTCTCTTTAAATACTCTCCAAATGCGGAAAAAATCATTTTCTATTCCATCTTCGAATTCATGATGGACAGCATGAACCTCTCTTTCTATAGCAGAGTCTGTGAACAAGGGATCTATAAAAAAGTGGGCAAATCGATCCATTACTCCAGAGAGAAACTCAGTATGCACAGAAAACCCATACACACTACGATCTCGAGTTGTGGAAGCATTACACTCTCCCCCCCTTTCTTGTATATATCTCAAGAACTCTCCTTCTTGAGGGTATGCCTTTGTGCCCAAAAACAATAAATGCTCGACAAAATGGGCCATCCCAGGAAATTCTTTTGGATCATCCCATGCTCCGGCTTCTATAGAAACAGCTCCTGCTGATTCTAAGACATAAGGATCCGAAATTAGAAGAACCTGCATTCCATTTGCCAACATGATATTGGCAATTTTTTTTTGACCTTTAAAGAAGTGCTCTTCTATTTTTTCATATTCATGTTGTTCTACAGGCAAAGCCTCTACAAAACAACATCCAAATAAAAGAAAAAAAAGAATCAACCACTGTACCTTTTTGGTCAACACTACAACCCCCTTACTAAAAATAAAACCAATAGCCAACCTCTTGGATAACTTATGCCATCCAAATTAGAAAAAAAGAACATTTAATTATTTCCCAAAGAAGAGCCTAAGTCAATCTAATTCTGTCTTAACAACTTAAGAAAAAGATTCCATGACTAGGGACTACATCGTATAAAGCTGTTTTAGCATTGACATTTTTAAAACGCTAAATAATACTTCGACCTTTTCTATTCCGAGGTGACCTTGTTTATAAATTACATAAAAACCGTTTTGTTATTCTTCTCTCTATTCTCTTTTCTAAACTTGAGCTCAGCAGAACTAACAGGCTTTCTAACATCAGAAGATATTGCTCTTTTTCATAAGCAAGGATACTTACTAAAACCCGCCTGTCTTAGTCAATCAGAAATGAACTGTTTACAAGAAGATATTACAAAAAGCATCGAACGAGCGCTAAACGAGATCGAAGATTCTCCGGATCTTATCTTTTCAGATGACGATCAAATTATTTATATCGATGGATCTCGAGTTGTTTGTAAAAAACGATTAGATCAATCTATTTCTATAGCAAGAATCAATGGCTGCGCCGGTATGCAACCCTCACTCTTATCCACGCTACGTTCAGAAAAGATGCTTAGGACTTTTTTTAAACTCTTAGGAACGACCGATTTAGAACATTTGATTTCTCAAATTCACCCAAAACTTCCTGGAGATGGCATAGCCTTTCCTAAACATCGAGATATTGACTTTCGCAGGTCTTTTGATGCCGATTGGCAAGATATCTTGGGCAATGGAAGCTATGCTATTTGCGTTATTCCTATCGATCCCATGAGTCAAGAAAATGGAGGCTTATGGATTGACAAAAGCAACTATCCCGAGCCCTGTGGAGAAGAAGAACATATTGTCTGGGTCAATGCAGAACCCGGAGACCTTCTTTTTATGCATCCTCATCTTTACCATGGAAGTGGGCCTAATCACAACCAAACAGCTAGCAGAAAAACACTTTTAACTGGCTTTTGCACTTTTGGAGCAAATCATCAAGCCTATCCAGGAGCTTACGTCAACACACATTTCACATTAACAGAAGAAGACACTATTGAGGTTACAACAGCTCCTTGGAGTAAAGACCTTTCTATTGGACCTTTGAACGGTCACTAGCTTACTAATTGCAAAGTTGTCTAAGTGCTACTGCTTGCAAGCCTTAGTATTTTTTTTTGCTGATCATAGGCTTTTGCTAAAGCTTCTACTCCACTTCCCGAGTCATGAGCGGTTCTCAACCTGGTAAATTGTTCATTTAGTTCTTCTAGATTAATTGCAGTTGAAAGAACTGATAGAGCATTAATGTATACTGGTGAAGCTATTAGTCTTCTCTCTTGCATTTTTTTATTGATTTTTCGCTGTTTATACGAATAATAAAGTACGGTAATCTGAAAAAAAACTGTCATTAGCATGAATAATGAAGCACCTACCGACACTTTCATTAAGGCTAAATTTTCTGGTTTAAGAAAAGTTGTAAGTAGATTTAATGAAATTCCAATTATCCCTAATAAAAGTAGCATCGTCCCCGGGTTTTTATAGGCGCAATGATAATTTATATACCACCCACCGGCTGAGAAAAGAAATAATAATAAAATTCCCATCATTGTCATAAAATCTGCAGCCATAAATAGTCTGAACATAACAATAATTTTAAGGCCCCCAAGAACAAAAACGGGTAGCAAAGTAGACCAAAATAACCATTTCTTTCGTATCTTATTCTCAGGCCCTGTGAATTCCAAACTATTTTTACTGTCTTCCATAATGCATTCTACTCCATCTTGGCAAAGACAACATGATAGCATGCCAATTGACTTCTGATAAAAGAAAAAGAATTATGTTTATAGCCTAATCCACTGACCGAACCGTATATGATACGAATGAGCATTGTCATGACATTTGGAGACTTTTTTATCTGTATCAAAAACTCTGAACCTACGATCAAGCAACGAAACTTGAATTAAAAAAAAGTGAGGGGTCGAAGAGTTCTCGAACCAATTCATTGAGGGAATGAAGCTTCTCTATGAGATAGAAACCCTCATCAAGGTAAAGCCTCACCTCACAAATCAGAGGGGAACTAAGAATTTTGCAATGAACAGGGCTTCTTGAGCCCTGTTTCTCTTCTTTTCCGTGTATTCGCCCTATGGCGTCATCAATAAATTTGGGCTGGTGCCTAATCTTTTTGAAAAGAAATCATTCATTATTGATTTCGCATTAAATAAGTTTTTATTACATGCTGTTGGTCAAAAAATCATCATGAACTAATTAGTCCGCATTACGATTAGATTTTGAAAAATGCAGAACTTTATTCACCAAAGGATCGCACCTTTCCACATCACCCTTTGCGCTGTGGCTCACCGCAACAACTGCTGGGCCGAAAGATACTCCTCCGGAACCTAAATGCGTGGTAACAATCGCATTTTCAATGGCTACCCCGTCTGCTCGATACGCTATTCCCAGTGTTGGAAATCCATCATAAACAACTGACCGTATGCCAGCCCAGCGCTTGATAATTCCATTTCGTTCTAACATATCCATATCGATCTCAGAAAGCTTTTGATCTTTTGTATTTCGTCCAAGTGCAATGGAAATGAACTCTGGTAATACATCGTTAATCATATTCAGTTGCAATAAATTCCTGTTTTTTGCGAACGCTTGATCTTTAGTGGGACGTTGATCTCCATAAAAGGCTTTTGTTCCAGCAACTCCGATAAATATTTTTCCTTCGATGAATCTGGCTTGCCAAGCAAGTACAACACCTTCTTGATGAACCTCCATGCAGTGGCTAAAATTAGAATACTTAGCGATCAACTCTTCCGGGAGGGAGATATTAAGAATTAAGGATACGCCAGCAAAGCCTGCATATGCAGGCTCTTTAAGCCCGAGTTTTTTCAAAGTTCCTACTGCTTCTCCCGGGCAAAATACATAT
>CANNLR010000032.1 GCA_947505635.1 Chlamydiota bacterium | reverse complement strand
GGGATATATTATTATTGAGAATCGACATAGTTTTCATTCTTCTGTAAAGGTTTTGTTTTGCGACAACCGTTATACAGTAAATTTTGATTACTATGTCATTTTTTTTGTGATTTTCTAGAAAAAGTGTTACCTAAGTTTGAACCTGGCCAATAATTTTGGAATGAAAGGGAAATATACTCGCCAATATAAAAATCCTATGCTCTATTTTTTTTACATTGCTTCCAATTTTAGACCGTTCAAGATCGATAAAACCAAATTTCACCAATTCTTTATCCCCTTCTTTGGTAATATAAAAAGGAATATTGTCGTATCGAACACGAATAATTTCTTCCCTAGCCTCATCTACCTCAACTAAATAGTCTATGTAGGCTTTTGTAAATAATCGAGTCATTTGACGAACAGGCAAATCAAATAGACTTTGATTATGCCAATAAGTCATCGCATTATGCTGAGGGTCGATACAAATAGGTAGTCTTTCCTCTATGATAAATTCTTTATAAAGCATTGCTCGTGGAATTACTAAACGGGAATAACCTTCAGATTTTATAATAGAGCGCATGGCTTGCGCTTTATGGAAACGTTCTTTAGCAGCTTCTCTTCCTGCCAATTTTAAAACAACTGATGAAAGATCTCGGGGAAGATAAACGGGTATCTTTCCTCCTTCGGCTCTTGGTGTAGATTCATTTATTTTCTCGCACTGAAAGCTATACTGTGGGTAAAGATCTCTTGGCAAAAAAGCTTTTCTCGCTTGAGCTCCCCGGAAAGCCTTCTGGATTAAAATCGCTTGACTATCTTGAAATGAATAAGAAGATGAATGATTAGAAGTATTCATAAAAATAGAATTGGCTTTAGAAATTTCTATATATTCCTCGTGAATTTTTATGTTTTTTAATGATAAAGTTTTCTTTAGAGACTCTTTTAAGACAATTTTGATAAAATTCTTCATTGATATCTAATTGAGTTATCAATCTATCTTGCTCAAAAAAATCATATCCAATTGTGCACGTCACTGTATAATCATGAATTAAAGCAGGCACCATACTAAAATTTGACTGTGGATAAATAAGAGCATCGAATTGAAATAAGGAAAAAAAGTCTTCTAATACATTTTTATTATGAGAATTATCACTTGTTCGGCAGTCTAATATGATATTTGTATCTTGAGGAAGAGAGTCCTTTATTTTTTTCAGGTACTCTTCCGGGTGCTGTGCATCAGTAAAGAGAAAACAGTAAATAGGGTAATCTTTGAAAAGATTAGCGATTTTCAAAAGTCCTTCTATATAAAAATCTAAAGAAGGAAATTTAAGAGGAAGATTTAAATCGCCGATATTCCGATCAAATCCACCCCCTTCTCTGAAGTGAATTGCAATATTAATGAAATCCTCAGGAGGAACAACTAATGAAAGGCTCTTCTTTGGATGAATGAGCTTTTGAGCTTCTTTACGAAACTGAAGATTTTTCCAATCAACTGAAAAACAATCAACCCAAGGCTTTCCATTATGTCTAGTTCCATGATTTTTCTCCCAAGCGCTTTCAGGGAAGTAGCGAACAGTATAGATTTTAGAGCATTTGGAAGACTTAGGGTCTAAATGCTCATCTTTTCTGAACTTCACCTCTTCTAAACCTTTCTTAGGGTCATACTTAGATTCAGCTTCATCCAAAATCAGCTCTGAAGAATAGGGAAAAGGTTTATAGAGCATAGGGATTTCATTTTGAAAAGAAAGCCATTTTGCATGAAGATAAGCAATAAGATTATCTCCAAACCTTCCACCGCTACACTCATAAGTAAGATAATTTTGTTTATAAATAGAAGGCATCTCAGAGTTATCCCTTATCTGTTTATTCAAGTACTCTTGTTGTCTTTTTTCTAAACAAAAAGCATTAATTTTCTTCCCTAAATTTTCTTGCCATCTGTTTAGGTCGCAAAGAATTTTCTTTTGGCTGTTTTTTAAACATTGTTCAATTTGCTCCATTAAAGGCCTAGTTGAATCATGTTGTAATGCGCCCCCCATCTCCACTAAAAGAGAGCCGTTAATTTTTTCCCATGGATAGGAGTGCATTAAAAGAGCATACCCCTTAGTAGCCATAATCTCAATGACAGAGGAAGCTCCAGATTTAGAAATTCCCAAGCAGGAGATATTCATGATCTCGTTCATTTCTTTAGGAGATAGAAGCCCAAGAATGTGAAACCTCCCTGCAAGTACTTTATCCTTCGTTGAAAGGGTTAACTCTAGATCATCTTTAAGCTTCTCGTTTTTTCCACATATGAAAATATATTTTAATGAGAGTTTGGTTTCAGAATTCAGTAAAGCATTGAAAACTCGTTTTGAGCCTCCGGTGCTATGCTTTCCCATCATGATAAAAACAGGAATTTCTTTTTCCAAAACTCCCCATTTATCTCTTAAATTATTTAGCATATCCCAATTTTCTATGTGATAAAATGTTGAAGAAGCTGGATACCCGATAACCTCAAACTGTTCTTTGAACTCCTTTAAAGGGACCTGTAAAAATTGAGACATTTTTTCCATCATAGTTTCTAAGCTGTCATCCGGAGAATATAGATCTAAACAATCATAAGCCTGAAAAAGAGGCTTGAACATACTCGGCCGAAAGCTATGTAACCAAAATCGAATAGAATTAGTCGGTACTTTTCGATAATAGGAATTTAAAGAAGAGCAGAGCTCAAAATCCACGTGCATCATTCGAAAGGGTACGCCAAGAGTTGATAAGGCGATGTCTTCTGTGAGGTAAGATCTAGTTGAAATAATTAAATCCGGTTGCAATTTAATTATTTGTTCCTTTAGCACGCTTAAAAAATTCGAAGGAATATACCGGTGAATTTCCCTATTGAGCTCTTTACGACCTAAGATAACGCTAAAATCATTAGTTTTTTGGAAAATATTGGCGTAAATACCCTCGTAAGTCAAAGTACTTGTTGCCATTATTACGGGGTCAACTTCTTTGGCTATGTCTTCCGTATCAATTTGAATAACCTTTACACCTTTTATTGAGCCTAAATATTCGGTGAGAGCATTTGCTATAGAAAGGTTTCCTCCGCTGCATGTAGTTGTTAAAACAACAACAGTAAAAACTTCTTTGTTTTGCTGGATTTTAGAGTAAATGGATTCGTTAGCCAGCTTTACAAAGGCGGTGATTTCAGGTAAATATTCCCCTATCCATTTTTTTCCATCGGGCCCTTGATGATACAGAGCTGAAAGTAAAGCATCTTGAGGAGAATCTATCGGATTTCCGAATAAAAGACATACCTCCAAAAGAGCATTTTGAAAGGCCTTTTCTTCAAGGTCTCTTTCCTTTGATAAGTTTGAAATAATGGGAAAAATATGCAGACCATAGGAATCATGGATATGCTTTGCCAGCTTAAGATCTTTTAAAGCATAGGCCAAATCAGAATGAAACTTACTTTCAAAAAAGTAAGGAAGATATTCCTTCCCTCGGGCTGAAATAAGAATATCATCTTTAATAGAAAAAGTTCGACGCAAATCTTTTAATGAATCGATAGATGCCTCTTCAGCAGCAACAAACTGCATAAGAGATACTGACGCAATTACTAGTATTATTTTTCTAAAAATCACAAAAAACTCAAATTAAAACTAAAAACTATATAAGTATTACAAAAACAAGTAATTTATTTCAATCAGATTACAAATGAATCCTAATCATTAATTCTCCTGCATGATTATAATATAAATTTTCGTAACAAATATCATTTCCATTTTTTAATTCTTTTAACACAGATTTGATGATACTTTCTATTTCAACGCTAGAAGCTAAAGTCAGCCCAATCTTTTTAAAAGGCAAACTTAAAGTCCTTGAATTCGTAAGGTTTATATTAGAACTGCTGAAATGAAAGTCTTTTTCTAAAGATTTTTTTAAATCTATTTCTATTTGATTAATCAATTCTTCAATTAAAGATACTATAATCACTCTATCCATGAGATCGATCTCTTTAAGATCTAACAAAATAGAATTTTTAATTTCATTTTTTCTAGCTTCAGAAACTAGAGGAATTTCAAATTTTGCTTTTTCATTCAAAATAAAAGACAGATGGTCAAAATAAATTGTATTGAAATTTTTTAGAATATTAAGATGCTCTTCTTTTAAGATGCTGAAATCTAATTCCATATGTGGAAAAAATGCTCTCAATGCTGATAAAATCTCATTCAAGTGATAGGGAAATAATAAAACAGCTTGTTTAGCGATCTCCAACACCTCTTCCCTACATAACGTCTTTCCCCTTATTTTAACGTCTTCTAAATCGATAAGACCAATCATTCCTTTTTCATTTTCCAAAAAAAATGGGATATTATCATACCGAGCAAGAGGCATATCTAAACTCTGCTGATAGGGGTGTGTTGAAGTCAAAATGTCAGGATATTCAACTTGACATAACAATTGTGTAAACTCTTTAACCGCTAAAGAAAATTTTTCTCTATTTTCACAATAAAGGCCAACTTGGCTTTTTTGTTTCAACTCTACAATAGGAAGTCTCTCTTCAATAATGAAATCTCCATAGGGACGGGCTTTTGGGATTTTCAGATTCTCATAGTTTCTTTTTTCACAAAGCTCCCTAACTTCACACATCGTGTTAAATCGAGTTAAGCTTTTTATCTCTCCTGTCTTTTTAAACACTACGGGTAAATTAGGAGGAAAATACACAGGAGCCGATCCACTAGAAGCTCTAGGAAGTTGTTCTAAATCAAAACAATTTTCCAAAAAAAACATCGAGAGTAAATAGGTGTCCGAGGAAATAAAATGGTTACTGACTAGACGCCCTTCCCACAGACTAGCCATCTCACCTTGAGAACTAGGATCAAGTAAACAAGAAGAATTAGTCACAGGTTCCATAATCACATCCAAGAATTGTTCCATAGATGGATAGCCAAAGACTCTGGACTTATAAACTCCCGGCTATTTTCATTTCTATTTTTCCAAGGGAATGGATATAAATAGCTACAAGGTAAAATCAGAATGCCTTCTTTAGGATCATCAAGGGCTATTTGACAAACTCTGCTAATAAGTCCGGGTCCCGTCCGATCTAAGATCCCAACACCCGGAGCCTCTAACTGAGATCGACAGCGATCCAAACAATGCTTCATTAAAAAAGAACCTTTGGAAGCCCCCATAATAGCTGTCCCTATGTAAAAGGCCTCTCCAAAGTGTCGGCTTGTGTAATTCAACTCAAAACAACTAAAAAAGGTAATTTTCTGAACAATTAAATCATGAAATGAGCGAAGGCAAAGAACGTCAATATCACTATAAACACCTCCAAACTGATAAAGAATATCTAATCTTAAAACATCAGCTTTTTCTGCCCATGACTCCGCTTGTTCAAAAACAATTTTCGAGTGATTATTTGTCCACGAAAAGTCTCTTACTTCTTCATCTGTCCAAATTTTAATTTCCCATCCCGGATGATGCTCTTTCCAAGACGCTATTGCTGCGTCTGCTTTAGGTGGTAATGAAGACCCTAGCCAAATAAAGTGAAGTATCGGTGGAATAGAACTACTAGAAGGAGGAATATTGTAATTTCGTAGAGGAGAATCTTCAACCTTCTTACAAAATTCAATAAAGTTTTTCTCTGCTTTTTTAATAGATTCTTCTTTTTGAAAAGCTACTTCAGAAGTATCTCGTTTCCAATCCATAGACTTCCAGAAAGGGGTTTGAGAAAATCCGGTGGTCTCTCCTCTCAAAAAACTTGAAAATATTACAAAAATCCAAATAAAACGATACATTCCACACCAATAAATAAAATATTTAAATAATGTACCATATTCAAAAATTAATCAAAATGATTTTTTTCTTATTGTTTGAAATTAAAAAGAATTCATGTGAAAATAGACTTTAAATTATAAAACAAAGTAATTCAAAATGAATTCTTGTAACATTCCTAGCGATTACCAAAAGCCCATTATTTATTATCAGGGGACTTTTGACCCTGCTCATGAAGGGCATCTTTCAACTTTGGAGGCGACTATGGAAGCCACTCAAGCAGGTTTTGCTATCATCGTTGTAGACGAAGCAGATAATCCCTATAAACCGGAGAGGTCTTCTTGGGAATCTCGCAGAGAAACAGCTCTTAGAACCTTTGGCCATTTAGAAAATGTATATATAGCCAATTCTCCAAAGGAAGAAGTTAAAAAAGAGCTTTTGAAAAATAAGTATGTGATTGCTCTTATAGGATCGGATGTTTGGCCCCTATACTCGGAAAGAAGCAAAATCAACTTTCACGCACTTTGTGTTATTACTAGGAATAATGAAGAACAATCTTATCCTAAAACTTTAGCAGGAAGAGAAGTTATCCATATTACCCCCCCCGTCCAAGGATGTTCTTCTACCAAGATACGAAGTTACCTTAAGTCTCACCCCGAGTTATATGAAAAAGATCTTGTTCCAAGTAACAGCATATTAGATCAATTACCCTGTTCAACTTTAGATTTCATCCTTAAAAATAAGCTCTATTATCTAAGCAAAGAAGCCAATTCAGAAAAAGCAAAAGAACAGATAAAAAAATACGTTTCAGACCGTATTTTCAAAGATCAAGAATTTGAGTTTGCTTGCCTCACTACCACCCTTCCAAATAATGTAAAATTAGGTGGGCAGTCAGGGGATCTAACCTTTCTCGCTTCTTATAAAGAAAAAAAAGTCTTTATTAAAGCTTATGTAAGATCGTCTCACCTAGAAGATTGTAAAAATGAGATGCAAGGGATGGCGCTTTTAGATAATCTATCTCTTTCTTGGGCAAAAGCCCTATCTCCCATTTATTACCAAGAAAGCCAGCCCACCTATTCCCATATTGCAATCCCCTATTTAGATAAACCTGACTTAGCCAAAATTTTTAAAAGTATAAATAACGCAGAATCTGAAAAAATGTTCATTGATATGTGTTTTTTTACAGGAAGAGCTCTTTCCGAACTCCATCATAACAGATCCCACCCTATTCAATTAAATAAACTACAAGAAGAAACCGACCTTTTCAACAATAGGACATCTGCTCGACTAAGAACATTCCCTTTAGAAAAGCAAAAAGAGTTTGAGTCGATCTTTTCCTCTTCTTATGAAGATTTTATGAAAAATCCAGGGATGCATACCTACGTTCATGGGGATGCTAATCTTTCTAACTTTATTGTGGATGATAACAAGGGCACAGTCTACTTCCTTGATCTCGAGAGGTTTTTTGCAAAACAATCGGAAAATAGAGATCCTTTAGGATTCCCCGCCGAAGACTATCACAGATTTCTGAATGGGATTCCTTGGCTTAATGAAGAAGGCTCGATCCCTTCTTCAGTAGGGATCTCAGCCCAAGATGCTTTTAAAAAAGGCTATAACACCTTCCCCTCTTCCATCACCCCTGAGGCAGATCGCTATTTTTCAAACTATTGGCGAATAAGGAATTATAAATTTCAAAAGCAAGACCCAGTATAGATTTTTAAGGATTGAGCATTTTTTGTGCCTCGCCGAGAAAATGAAAGATGGTGAAAGAGCAAAGGTTATAGGTTGAGTAGTATGGTCTTACTGATCTTGCAACCTTTTTTTAGACAAAGAGAACATGTATTTTCCTCATACTTAAGTAATTTATTTCGAGGTTCAAATCATAACGCCGATTATCAGACGTGTTCTGAATGGATATGACTTGTATTCATAGGGGTGTTTCTCATTAGGTTTTTTACCAAAGGCTCGGTTTGTCTTCTATTTACTCAACTGATCCATCTTCTCTAGGTCGCTTTGAAACTTTTGAAACCAACTCTTATTCTTTAAAGATGGCATGAGGTCTAGGCAGTCTTTTTCGACTATCTTTAATTTTTCATATTCAGTACTGAGGGTGCTTTTTTCCGTAATTGTGAGAACCCTAGGAGATTTGTCCGCAGAGAAGTGTGCTATAATAGGACCTGATACCTTTGCCATCTTATCTTCATCTGATTCTATGAGATCTGTTACCTGATCGCTCATTGCCCCCCCACTTAGCTGCTTGTTTTTATCATATACAGCTTGATTGTTCAAATATACACGAGCAGAATGATCCATTTTATTATCCTCATCGAGAAATGCTACCTTCACTTCTCTGCCTTCAAGATGCGTTCTAATACCTTGTTCTTTGAGAGCTCCTTGAAAGATGGGAGTATACAGTCCTATGAGTCCTAAAAAGCCACTTACATAAGACAATGGATTGAGAAAACTTAAATGAAGAGAACTTCCAAGTTTGCTAAGTTGATAAACAGTTCCTGTTAGCATTCGAGGAATCAAACAAGCTCCCCATTTAAGACTTGAGATTTTAGGGTTGTCCATTATGTCTTTAAAATATTTATTTCCAAACGAAGAAAAATGTTCAGCTCGTCGATATTGTATAATCACATCTATAGGTTTATCTTGCAATGTTAGGCGCTTCATAAGAGGTTGCTTGTGCCACGTCTCACCTCTCTTTGCCTCTTTATAGAGAGCTATTAAGACTGGAGACTCTGAATAGGAGTTGCACTTCTTAACTGTAAGTCCAGCTAATTTTGCAATATCTGCATCGAAATTACTATTGCCGCCAGAAGAATTTATGCCTCCAGACATGTTAATTCGAGTGCTCATAATAATACTCCTATGCTTGTAACGCTTGCTTAGCAAGATGTAAAATGGGTTTATATTGCGATTTTCCGTGACAAAGATCTATGGTTTCTTGGAAAAATAGCTTAGCATTCTCATTATTGCCTAGCTTACGCAGGCAATTGCCAATGTAGAGAGTAGTTTCAGGATTTTCCCTATCCAACTCTAAAGAGGTCTCTAAGACATTAAGGGCAGGTTCATATTGTTCGGTTAGCAGCAAAGCACAACCGAGTCGTATAAAATGGTTAGCATGTAAAGGTTCAAAGAAAGTCAGCCATTGTAAAGTAGGAATTGCATGTTCCCAATCTTTATTTTCGCAGTAAAAGACACTTTCTCGTTGTAATTCTTCGATATCCTGGTCTGTTAACTTTAGGTGCTGTTTAATGGTGTCAGGATGGTTAAAAAAATGATCTACGCCTTCTTTTTCTAAGGCATTTATTAAATCGAGCATCATGCCATCTATTTTATTCTCCACATCAGAAAGCAACATAATCACCACCTTTGTTATAAAACGATATTATAACTATAAGTTAATATATATATATATATTATTTCAATGAAATTAAATACACGGAATTATCAAACTACTTAAGTTATATTAAATAAACATTTTATATCTTTTGTTAAAAGGTCTGTGTTGTAGAGTAGTCATGACAAAAACTTGCACATAGCCTTTGCTGACTCTACAAATATCTGGTCCAATCTCCTAAAATGAAGAGATTCTAATGATGTTGCCAGCTATATAAGGGGTGGACCGAGTTTAAGAAAGGGTATTATAATCCGTTGGTTGCAGGTTCAACTCCCCTTTTATTCGACTTCACAATCCTATAAACTGAAGCCTCCCCCATCCCAAGCTTCTTAGCAATATCCACATTTTTAGATCCCTCTAACAGCAGCCTCAACACCTTTTGCTTCCTATCTTGGGGTGTTTTTGACTAAAACCATGAAATGTCAATTAGCGGCTTTCCCTCTGTTGTTGATCTCGTTTAATCAATCCACTATCGAAGAGAATGCGAGAATTATTTCTTTGATGGTCAACTTTTCTGAGTTGTCGAGCTCAATATCCCAGTTAAAAATCACATTTGCGGCTTTCTCATTAATGTCTTTTAGCAGATCATCGGAAACTGGAATTTGTGTATTTGGATCTCTGTGTTTGATTCGTTCATAACATGTCTCCAATGGAGTATAAATTTTCACTAATTTGACGCTATATTTAGTTCGAAGGCTAGCGAGAATATTTTGTAGATAGGGATGTACACCAGTTGATTCAAAACTAACTGCATTATGGTACTGCAAAATTTCATCAATGGCAGCTTCTTCTTGATGAAAGCTTTCTTTAATACGTTCATTGCCAATCAGTTTTGATTTTGGAATGTTTTCAAGACCTAATTTCTCAACCGACAGAAATTTTAAGCCACTTTCTTTTTCCAACAACGATCCGATATAGGTTTTTCCGCTACCTTTAGGGCCAATAAGAACATATACAGTTTTTAATTTTCTCAATTTATTCTCTCTGTTATATATTTAAAGTAAAGTTTCTGTAATAATGCAACAAATGTCATATTAATGATTTAAATCAGTATTAAGTTCATTTGTAAAAATATTTCCAATCGATCTCTTTAAAATTCTATACACCGAAGCCTCCCCCATTTCTAGCTGCTTAGCAACATCCACCTTGGACGTTCCTGCCAACAGCAGCCTCAAGACCTCTTGCTTCCTTCCCCTGTACTTCCCTTCCGCTTTAGCCTTAGCAATCCCCTCTCTTTGCCTTTCTAACATGATCTCCCGTTCAAACTGAGCTATCCCACCCAAGACCGTTAGCATCAGCTTTCCTGTTGGAGAGCTAGTATCCATCCCAAGATTCAGAATACGGATTCCAGATTTCTTCCCTTCTACGGTTTTAATGATCGCCATCAGATCTGAAATCGATCTAGCCAACCTATCTATCTTACAGACTACAAGGACATCCCCCTCTCGGATAAATTCAATCGCAGCCTGAAGTTCTGTGCGGACCTCAACAGAAGAGACCTGCTCTTTGAAGATCTTTTCGCATCCGGCAGTTTGCAGCTCTTTAAGCTGAGCCTCGAATCCGGCAACCTGTTCTGTAGTAGAAGTTCTTGCATAGCCAATAATCATTTTGCCTCAATAGGATCTAAAGTTCATCATGAAAATCTATCTTAATGAAAATAAAGGACTTATGTGATAGAGGTTTTCAGCATGAGAGAACTTATCTTTAGAGCTAAGTCTATTGACAACTTTTTCACAAATTCAAAAGAAAAAAATATTTGAAAGATTTTGAAAATTAGAATTAAATAAAAAAAGACGCTCTCCAGAAAGGAGAGCGTCTTAAAAAAGATCGACTTTTAAGCGTCAGCGAAGTCAAATAAGACTTCTTCTTCTTCTTCTTTGTCTTTATTCTTACTGATTCTTTCTTCAAAGGAACGGAAACCTGTTCCACCAGGGATCATATGACCCATGATAAGATTGGACTTAAAGTCCATTAGGTAATCTGTCTTACCTTCGCAAGCAGCTTCAGTTAAGACTCTAGTAGTCTCTTGGAAGGAGGCTGCAGAAACAAACGAATCCGTTCCTAAAGATGCCTTCGTAATCCCCAAAAGAACTGGAGAGGCTTGAGCAGGTCTTCCCCCTTCTTTAACCGCTTTGCGATTAAATCTATGGAAAACCCTCTTATCAACATCTTCTCCAAAGAGTAAGACTGTATCACCTGGATCTGTTACACGTACTTTCTGAAGCATCTGTCTAACGATAATTTCAATATGTTTATCGTTAATGTCAACGCCCTGTAATCGATACACTTCTTGTACCTGATTCACCAAATACTTTTGCAACTCTCTAGGTCCACATATCTCTAAGATCTCTTGAGGAACAACAAGTCCATCTGTAATTTGCTGTCCTTTTACAACAAGATCCCCTTTTTGTACGATTAAGTGCTTGGTTAACGGAATAAGATGTTCTTCTTCCATACCAGACTCTTCATCGCGGATAATTACGATACGTTTACTTTTTTGAACGCCTCTAAAGTCAACAACTCCATCAATCTTAGCAATTTCAGCAGCGTCTTTAGGTTTTCTAGCTTCAAAAAGCTCAGCTACCCGAGGAAGACCCCCTGTAATATCCTTCGTTTTGATGGCTCCTCTAGGAAGACGTGCTAAAAGCACCCCAGCGCGAACATATTGCTTTTCTTGTACGGAGATAAATGCTCCAGACGGAATAGCGTAAGTACCGATCAGTTCCTTAAAATCAGCATCAGCATAGATTACAATTTGAGGATGTAACTCCCCTCTATGATGCTTCACAATCAATTCGGTTTGTCCTGTTTGCTTATTGACTTCTCTTTGTGTAGAGATCCCTTCAACAAGGTCTTCATATTTTACATATCCAGGTCTTTCGCAAATGATTGGAATATTATGCTGTTCCCAATGCCCTACTTTAGTTTTTATCTTAACAGAAGAACCGTCTTTTAAGAAGACACTTGTTCCAAGCTCAACGTTGAACGTTTGTAAAGGCCCTAAAGATTTGGTGCTAAGTAGCTTCTTATACTCTTCTATAGATCGTCCTTCATCTCGTACAATGTAGATAGATCCATTTTTATTTAAAGCTAGCCATACCCCTTCTTCATTTTGAACAGTACGCAAATCAGAATAAATGATGATTCCGTCATGTTCTGCTAGTAGTTCAGGACTTAAGCTTGCAGATGCAATACCACCCAAGTGGAAAGTACGCATAGTAAGCTGTGTTCCAGGTTCTCCGATAGACTGCGCGGCAATAATTCCAACAGCTTCTCCAAGACCTACAAGGCCTCCATTTGCTAAGTTAAGACCGTAACATTTACAACAAATTCCTCTCTTAGACTCGCAAGTAAGAGGAGATCTGATTCTAACAAGCTCTATTCCAGCATCATCAATGGCTTCTGCTTGTTTTAAAGTTAAAATATCACCAGCTCTCGCTAAGATATTTTCTTTATTACCAGGCTGTATAATATCATCACAGACAACTCTTCCAAAGATTCTATCTTTAATAGGTAAAAGCTCTTCTTGTCCTTGCTTAATCGCAGCTACTTCAATTCCATTAATAGTACCACAATCAGGCTCTGTTACAATCAAATCTTGAGACACGTCAACAAGACGTCTTGTTAAGTATCCAGAGTCAGCTGTTTTTAACGCAGTATCCGCAAGACCTTTACGAGCTCCGTGAGAAGAGATGAAGTATTCAAGAACACTTAAGCCCTCTCTAAAGTTAGAAGTAATAGGAAACTCATGGATCTCTCCTGAAGGCTTAGCCATAAGACCCCGTAGAGCTCCTAGCTGTTTTGCCTGAGTTTTATTTCCCCGTGCTCCAGAGTCCATCATCAAATATAATGGGTTAGGTTCATCTTTCTTACTTTCACTGAGCAATTTAAATAGCTCATCTGAAAGTACATCAGATACTTCCGTCCAAATACTAATGATTTTAGAATGTCTTTCCCCATCCGTAATGATCCCGTCTTCATACTGCTTTACAACAACAGCGATACGCTTGTGAGCGCTCTC
>CANNLR010000031.1 GCA_947505635.1 Chlamydiota bacterium | reverse complement strand
TTTCATCCAAGGAAAAATGCTAAACGATATCTTCTTCCTCAAACGCGTGACCTTCTTCTCAAAGAAACGGGCGTGGATATGTACACAACAACTTGTATAAGAGCTAGGATCATTGGACTTGATTTGAGAACACAAAAAGTACAATCCCTCATCCAAGATTACTATCATATGGTAGAGCTTGGGACACCTTTCCTCTCTTGCTTTCCTGAGGAGTTTGTCTTAGGAGCTTTAATTGGAAAGGCAAAAGAAAACTGGCCTTTTAATCCCTTTAAACATCTTGTAATGAATGAAAGAAAAATTCAACAAAACGACACAAAACGGGTTGAGCAAGAAGAGTTTTTCTTCTTACTCAGACACCACTAGAAAAGATTTAATAACTTGCATTCGTATCAGCAATAAAATTACTGTTATTCGCTAAAGGAAGATAAGGTCTTGCCCCTGCTTTAGATCCTCCAAAAGAATAAGTAATCGCCAAGGAGACGTTAGCTGCATAATTTCTAGATTCTGTGTAGGCTGAACCATTTCTAGATCCCATATACATCCCATGTCCCTCAATACTTAGAGAGTGCGATAAAGGAGCTTTAAAAGAGGCTCCTAAAATATAGGCTCCCGCTCTTCCTGACTCATAAATCAAACCTTTTCTATAAGGAGTTCCTGCCCAAATCATGGTTTCTCCTCCCTTTTTGAAAATATGACGCCAAAAAGCATTCAGCTGACTTACAGCCCGAAACTCAACAGGAATTCCTCCATACGATTTATGAGAAGTTGTGGTTCCGTAAGTGCTCTCAAAACCAAATTCATTCCCCCCTCTAAACAAATACCCAACCTGGCCTCTTAGCTGAGCCATATTAGGGTCTAATCCAAAAACACCCGCCTTTGCATTGATAGACCAGTCGTATACGACTCCAAAACTAACGCCAGAAGGATTAGGGGTCTTATGAAAAAAACCTCCTGTAAAAAAACCTTCTTGCTGCACAGCTTTAGAATCTGTGGATCCCCTACCATCCCAGTCATAGACCCCATAGCTCCAGCCCCCTTGTATTCCATTTCCCTTTCCAGTAGCGACAGCCAAGTTAAGAGAAAGATAAGCTCCCATATTGCCACCCCAACTACCGTCTGGCAAACTACGAAAACTATCAAGAGCTACAGAAAGGTCCCCACCTAAAGGAAATGAGCTAGGCTCTTTTTCATTTTTAGTACTATCATTTTTTTCATCTGCTTGTACTAAGCAAACAGAAATTAAACACAAAGAACATAAACCAAACGCAAATATACGCATAATAACTCCTATCGACTACTTAAATGCAAATTACGTTTAATTTAATTTAAATTGCAAATATTATTTTAATAAAAAACACAACTATTTATAAAATCACGAAAGTTTCGACAAACTATTTCTTTTCGATTTTAGATGAAATTTTTATAGCTTTTTGCTATCATGGCAAACAGACCCTAGGCAAAAATAAGACAATTGCGCATTATAAAATTTTTCACACCCTTCTTAAGGAGAGACCCTTTGACAGAAAAAGAGCGGACTGTTTTTTTTGATATTAAAAATGTTATCCTCAACTTTAATATTAAAAAAATGAATCAACAGATTGCGGAATTTTGTCAAATAAGTGAATCTGAAGTAGAAGACATTCTCCAAAAAACGAAATGGACAGAACAGTATGAAAAAGGAGAGATCGACACTAGAACACTTTTTCATCGTCTTCCCTCTGAAATCCAAGGCTCTAAAGGATTTTCAGCCTGGGCTGAAGCCGTTTCTAATGTTTTTCAACCTAATGATTCTATGAGTGAATTACTCAAAGAGTTGAAAAAAAACAACATTAAAATATTTATCTTATCTAACATTTGTGAACTACATTTTAGCTATGCCTACACCCACTTTCCTGCCCTTCATTTATTTGATGGACATATCTTATCTTATGTAGCTGGGCTAAAAAAACCAGATTATAATTTGTATGACTACGCCCTACAAAAAGCCTCAACAGAAAAAAAATGCTCCTTTTTTATTGAAGGAGTAGAAGAATATGCACAAAAAGCTCGTCTTTTAGACTTTGACTGCGAATCGTATTTACATATAGACCTCCTTCGTTCACAGTTGAAAAAAAGGGAGCTTTTGACCTAAAAAAGGGACTCATGAAGAAAAAACCAAAGACATATGCACAGAAACTATCCGACGATCTTGTTAAGAGTTTTACAGAAATTTTTACAGATCCCTCCTATACCCCACTCACGAAAGCAGACCTTTATACGCTTTGCAATCTTACAGCTCCTCAAAAGAAAATAGCATCAGAGGTTTTGCAAAAACTAGAACAAGAAGAATTAATCCTTATAAAAGGGGCTATTCTTCACCTAAAAAAACCAAAGGGTGAAATTTTCAAAGGGATCCTTCGAATGAATCCAAGGGGATTTGGATTTGTAATCTCCGACAACCCAAAACACTTTCCAGAAGATGCCTTCATAGCAAAAAACTTCCTCGGAGGAGCCGTTGATGGCGACACTGTAGAAGTAGATCTTTTTCTAGATAAAAAAATCGATAAAGGACCAGAAGGAAAGATCATCCATATCCACCAAAGAGGAAGGTCACAATTTGCAGCTCTTGTTCATGTCATAGAGCCTTCCGGTACTGTCATCTTTTATTCCCCTCTTTTAGGCTTAAACAAACTCATCCAATCTGTTACTCCTATAAAAAAATCTCTCCAATATGGAGATAGAGTCATTTTACAAGTAGTCGACTGGGGTGATAAAACTAGACCTATTCTTTGTGAAGTTAAACAACTCTTAGGCCCTATTTCTGATGCTTCCATCGATGTGTTAGCGGCTGCTGAAGAATTTAACATTCCAAAAGAGTTTTCAGCTTCTGTTATAAAACAGGCTAAAACCTTCGGGGACAAAGTACAAAAAAGTGACATGGTTGGACGTCAAGATCTTACAAAAATAGAATGTTTTACAGTTGATCCAACAACCGCTAAAGACTTTGATGACGCCCTTTCGCTTTACAAGGACGAAGAAGGCTATTATCATTTAGGCGTTCACATCGCTGATGTGGCACACTATGTCACACCAGGAACCCCTTTAGACACAGAAGCCTCTACGCGATCTAACTCCACTTATTTCCCAGGAAGCTGCATCCCCATGCTTCCAGAAGAGCTTTCTAACAACTTATGCAGTCTAAAACCTAAAGTAGTCCGCCTATGCGTTTCTGTTCTTATGACGTTTACCCCAGAAGGAGAATTATCTCACCATCACATCAAACGAACCTATATTAAGAGCGCAAAACGTTTTAGTTATGAAGAGGCTAAACTGGTACTGGATGGAAAAAAGAAAAGCAAACACCTTCCGACTCTCCGTTTGATGGTTGAGCTTTGCCTTCTTTTAAAGAAAAAAAGAAACTCACGAGGAAGCATCGATTTCTCCCTGCCAGAAGTTGTCTTAGAACTTAATCCAGAAGGAATGCCTACTTCTTTTAAGATTATAGAGTATGACATTACGCACCAAATGGTAGAAGAATACATGCTAAAGGCTAACGAGGTCGTTGCTAGATCCTTACAAGATAAAAATATCCCTCTTATTTTTCGCGTTCATGAAGAACCTTCTACAGAAAGTAAAGAAGACTTTTATGCTCTTGCAAGAACTCTTGGATTCCATCTATCAGGAACCCCAACCGTTCAAGAAATTCAAAAACTTTTTGAAGAGGTTAAAAAGACCCCTTATGCTCAGCAACTTTCTATTTCCTTCATCCGCAGTATGAGACTTGCTATCTACTCTTCTCAAAATATTGGACACTACGGCCTTGCTCTAGAAGAGTACTGCCACTTTACTAGCCCTATTCGTCGTTATCCAGATCTTATTATTCAAAGGGTGCTTTTTGGAGAGCACTCCCCAGAAGAGAATTTAGATGCTATAGCACAAAGATGCTCTGATAAAGAAAGAGTGAGCTTCAAAGCAGAACAAAGTGTAAAAACCTTAAAAAAACTCCGTTTTTTAAAGAGTTGGTTTGATGAAGACCCTTTAAGAGAATACACCTGTCACATTACTAAAATAAGACCCTTCGCTTTATCTTTTGAATTATCTCCCATATCCATAGAGGGCTCTTTGCATGTCTCTGAAATACATGGGGATTACTTCATTTATGAACCCGAAAAAAATAGTTTTGTAGGCAGAAGAACGAACATTCGATTTTGTATCGGAGATCCCATCCGCATGCGCCTTTGCTCTGTAGATCTTGTTCTTTTAGAATCTAAATGGGAAAGAGTCTTAGAAGGCAATGAGCTCTCTGATTTTAGGCCTTCTAAAAAAACAAAAAACAGAAAAAGAAACAAAACATATTCTAAAGATAAACCAAGAGAAGGATCATGAGAAAATACTTCATCACGGGACTTGCTCTTTTGCTTCCCGTTGCGATTACAATCGCTATTGTTCTATTTTTAATTAAGTTTTTTACAGAACCTTTTATTAATTTTACCTCTAACATTATCCATGCATGGAACCTATTTCCTCGAGGTCTATTTTTCTTAAGCCAAGAAAATATTATCCAATACATAGGTCGCATTCTTATTTTGGTGATGCTATTTGGGGTAACAGTTCTTCTTGGAATCGTAGCTAGATGGTTTTTAATTAATTCCTTCTTTTCCATCTGCGATAAGATTCTTCATAGAATCCCGGTAATCAATACAGTCTATAAGACATCTCAAGATATTATTAAGACCGTTTTCTCTTCTGACAAAAACTCCTTCAAACAGGTAGTCATGGTTCCCTTTCCAAGACCTGGAGTCTATGTCATGGGTCTTATCGCAAGAGAGTCTCCGCACGTCTGCTCGGAAGCAACAGGAGAAGAGCTTATCTCTGTCTTGGTCCCAACAACACCTAACCCCACAACAGGGTTCTTACTCATGTTTAAAACAGAAGACATCATCCGTCTAGATCTGAAACCAGAAGACGCTATTAAATATATAGTTTCCTGCGGGGCCATTTTACCTAAGAGAAAAAACCCTGAATGAAAGTCATTTTTTATACCGTCAAAACAGCTTCAGCTAAGATCCACTACCTTATTCAGACTGCCTCTCATCACTTTGCACAAAAAGAAAAAATACAAATTATCGTTCCTGATCAAAAAGCTCTCACTTTTATCGATGAGCTTTTTTGGAAAGAGCCTAAAGAAAGCTTCCTTCCCCACTGCACCTCTTCTCCAGTCCCTTTCTATGATTTACTTTGTATTTGCCTAGCAGAAGAAGCCTTAGATGACTCTTCTTTCATTTTCAACCTTTGTCCTGCTCCTTACACACCTCATTCTCGAGTAAAAGTCCTCTACGAATTAGAAGACTGCACACATCCAGACAAACGGGTTATTTTCCAGGCAAAATTCAAGCTTTATCAAAGTCTAGGGCACACCCTGACTAACGGCTCCTCATGATGGGAAAATGCCCCACCTTTTTTAACTAAACGATAGCACTCTTTATTTATAGCATTTTCGACTAAATAAGCTTCTAGAAAGTCGTAATATGTTTAATATAGGCATGTTGAAAATTATGTTGAATTTTTTGTATCCCAAGAGATACAATATAATTATATGGAAATAGAAATTGAGATATACGAAACAGCTAAAGGTAAGAGTCCCTTTGAAATCTTGTTTGACATATCTTCGAGGGACTCTAGAACTACTGTTGATCGTAAATTTGTGATCAATATCGTTATAGGCAATGGATAATCCCAAAGCTTTTAACGCATTAATCATTTTTTCTGTAGTTTCTTTTCCATGAACTCCATAGTGAGTTACAACTTGCGATAAATTAACTTGCGATATGCTCATTGCTTTCTCTCATCATTTCCTAAAGATCTAAAATTTCTATGTACCATAAAAAGATCAAAGTCGGTTACAAAAAAATAAATAGTTCCGTATCTTTTTAGTCCGTAGAAAAAGAAATCCTTTCAAAGGCTTCTATGAGTCACTTAGGGTATATTTGATCAGTTTTTAAAAAGCGGGATAGTTCAATGCTTTCAAAAGTTCAGGGATTTTTGTTTTGATGATATCCCATAAAATAACATTATTAATAGAAAAATAAGCATGGATAAGGATGTCTCGTAAACCCGATACTTTTTTCCATTCTACCTTTGGATAAGAAGCTCGGATCTGTTCGGGTAGATTCTTAGAGGCCTCACCGATAACTTCCAAGTTACGAATCACTGCATCATATATGACTTCATCAGAACAAAAGGCTTTGAAATCCATAGAATCGGTATAGCGGACGATCTTCTCACAACACTGTTTTATATCTTTGATAAAATAATGGTATTCACGCGACACGTATTAAATCCCTTTCTACATGATGCTTCACTTCAGATCTTAGAGCATCTTCAGTGACTAAGTCTACCTTGCGATCGAAAAGATCTTCTAAAAAAAATTTTAAGTCCATGTACATATCATAAGTAGGTGGAATTGTAAATGTAATAAGAATGTCTATATCGCTTGAGGCAGTTTCTTCTCCTCTTGCTACCGACCCAAAAAGGAACATTTTTTGAACTTTGAATTCTTTGATTTTGTCTTGGTTCTTTTTCAGCAGATCTAGTACTTTTTGTTTTATCATAAAAGCCAATGTGAAAGTTTTTCATTTCTCTGCAAAGTCTCTAAAGCTTTGAAACACAGAAGTTCGCGCAAGACAATTAAAAACGTTTATAATTTCAAACTAGCACTTGTGAGATAAAAAAGAAAGGAAAATGACTATTGCAGAGTTAACAACCGGCAAAGTCCCCGTAGCATCCAATATTCAACCTATTTACAATCATGCTTATAATAATCGGATAGGCTGGCTGATATGAGAAATCCTCTCACTTTTAAAGAGCGGGTCGATGACCTTAATTCATCAAATAAAGTCCTCCACAAACTAGAGGACTTTATTTCTAAAAATAAAAAGGATCTACTTTGAAACTTCCGGAGAAGAAAAAACAGCAGAAAAATTCCGCCCTTCTCTTACTGGCGAACCACCTAAACTATCTTTCCATTTCTGAGCAGAATTTGGCGCTAGAGGAGGTTTTACACTTCTTACAGGACTCAAAGAAGCCCTTAGCAACTCTGACTCTGAAGAACGAACACGCTTTGAGCTAGGAGAAGTTGGCGTTTTTGTAAATTGATTGGATAGTTGATCTAGATCTTTTGTAAAAGCACTTATCTCATTCTGAAGAGTTAGATCTGCCTGCCTCACCTTCCACAATTCTGGCAGAAAAGAATTATCTTCTCCTGAAGCATAGATCCTTTTCTGTGTTTGATCTAAGTATTCTCTATCCACTGCTTGCATAATCCCTAGCCTCAAGATTTTATCCCCATCAATTATACTGTTTTTTCGGCTAAAAAGAGTGTTTATTTTCTTAAGGTCTTCCCCATTTTTCTCTGTAAAAGTCTTTGTAACTTCAAAAACTACACCATAATACTTCAACACTGATCCTTTTATTTCATTTTTTAAAGCTTGAGCTTCATTTATCAAAGCGATCCTTTCATCAGAAGACAGTGTATCCTTATTATTTAACACCTGCATAAAAGATGCCTTTGATTGCTCATATTGAGACATTACTTTTTCTTTTAAAACTTCTACCGAAACAAAAGTCTCTTCCTTAGATGCCTCAAAAGACTCAGAAGTTTTTCTTTTTGTTGTTGTCTTATCCTGTGCTGAACTGGAATTTGAGCAAACGTTACGAACAGATGAAATACTCATTGCCTTTCCTCAATATTATTTTAATTAAAAAGATTGTAAATTCTAATTAAAAGAATAATATAAATCAACAACATTCTTTATTGTTTTTTTTAATTACGCAAGGTCCTAACAAGAATAGTTTTTGGCCCCAAAAGAGAAGTTTCTTCTACAATGAGTTCGAATTGATCAATTCTGACATTCTCTCCTTCTCGAGGAACATGCCCTAATGCTAGCTCCATAGCTTGAGCTAATGTTTTTGCATGTTTAAAGCTAATATCGACCTGATATTGCTCTTTAAACTCTTTAAGGGGCATATCTCCTGGGAAAGCTCGATCTAGAGCTATTTGGTGGGTAAAAGGGGCTACATCCAAAAAAGACATCCACTGGTCTTTTTGACCAAAAATTTCATCTACAATATCATCTAACGTCAAAATGCCGACAGCGGCTCCTGTTTGATTGAGGACAACAGCTACACTTTGATTGTTTTTTCGAAATTGCTTTAAAATTTGCAAGATTGTGGCTGACTCAGTAATAAACCAAGGAGCTCTAGAATACTCTCTAATTTTTTTTGACTCCGTTAGTCTCAAGAGATCTCTAGGGTAAGCAATAGCTACAATGTTACCACGATCCTTATGAAATAAAGGGATATAAGGAATGTATTCTTCTATTAAAAGAGGCCTTATCTCAGCAAGAGTTGCCTGAGAAGAAAGCATCTTCACTTCTTTCAAAGAAAGCATCAACTCTTTGGCTATTTTATTTTTTAAAGAAAAGATGCTATCCACTACTGTATTGAGCTCGTCCTTTTCTTGACTAAAATATTTTTCTTCCCTTGTTTCGATGACATTTTGTAACTCTTCTCGACTTAAATACACATCACCTACAAGTTCTGATCCAAAAAACTTGTGAATCCACTTACAAAGCACATCAATCATCCAAACAAAAGGCCTCAAAACAAGAGCCATCACATATAAAGTTGTCACTCCAAGCATCACAGCGTGCTCAGCATACCGTCTTCCTGCAAACATAGGAGCAATCTCTGCAAATATGAGAACAAGAAAAGCTTGCGTTATAGGAGCCCAAAATGGGCTAGCCCCTAACCCCTCGTAGAACTTACGAGAACATTCAGAACCGATTAAAAGAGCAGCATTCACACAAACCAACGTCGTTCCAAAAAGAAGGGCTGGATGAGAAAGAAGATATTGCAAGCAAATAGCACTGCGATCTTTTTTGCTAATATAGTACTGCAACCTCACCTTATTGAAGGAGACACAGGCCATTTCCATCATGGCAAAAAAAGATTGCGCTACAATACAAAAAAGAGCGGAAAATAAAAACCATTTCCAAGGTTCCAAAAGCTTCACCTATATTTTTTAGCAGACGTTATCAATCGTCGAATATATATCCTTCTAATACGAGTTGGATCCGCAGAAAGGACATGAAAAAGAAACTCTTTTGTATGGTATTTTGTCCCAGGCTTAGGGATGTCTCCTAACTGCTCTGTAAGCCATCCTCCAATTGTTACCATAAGATTTTCACTTTTCAAACTCACGTTAAAAATTTCTTCAAATTCAGAAAGTTCGAGCTTTCCACTCGCTATAATTACGTCATTTCCGGCTCTTGTAAAAAAAACTCCCTGATCTCTTCTATCGGTAATTTCCCCTACAACTTCTTCCACAAGATCTTCCATTGCAATAATCCCTGTTATAGAACCATATTCATCAACAACAACAGCAATTGATTCTTTTTTTTCATAAAACTGTCTTAAAAGAACATCTCCCTTCATTGCCTCAGGAACGAAAAAAGGCTTTTTAATAATAGGAATCAAATCTTTTGTTTCTTTAATTAAATGTTTATGTTGAAAAAAGATCCGACTAGAAATAACTCCTAAAAGCTTGTCTAACCCACCCTCACAAAAAGGAATTCTCGTACACTCTTGATCCACAAAAAGATGAATGAGGCGATTTAAGGGCTCTGTCGACTGAAAGTAAATAACCTCTTCCCTAGGTCTCATGAGTTCTTTTACAGTAGCCTCTTGTAAATAGATATACCCCCGAATGAGTTCTGTCTCTTCTGGAAGCAAGATCCCTCGGTCTTTAGAATCTTTTAATGCGTGCTGTAACTCATCAATAGAAATTTCTTTTTCTCTACGTAAAAAGAAAAAAATCACAGGCGTAACAAAGCTTGTAATCAAAGAAAGCAGCCTACGCAAAGGAAATAAAAACACTTGGATACGAGATAATACAGGAACCATCCAACAGGAAATCTTAATATTATTCGTCATGGCTAATGATTTAGGAATCATCTCTCCTAAAATAAGATTAATCGCAAGGGGAAGGCCTATACTCAAAACCCAACTATCTTTTTTTTGAAAGATAGTTGAAATGATATTTTGGATACCAAGACTTAAGACAACAATTAGAATAATTAATGTCACAAGAAGGTCTCTTGGCTGAGAAAGCAACTTAGCGATCTGCTTTTTTCTAGGATCTAATCCTTTCTTAAAAGCCTTGATTTGCATAGAGGATAAGGAAAAAAGAGCTGTCTCGGCTCCTGAAAATATAGCTAAGGCTAAGACAGAGAAAACAAGTAATAAAACAAGAAAAGTTGTTATCACAAAAAGTTATTATTTATCCTTTTTAAAATACACCTTCATTTGACCTTCAGGAACAACTCCCAACCGTTTTTTTAATACCATCTCAAGCCAGGCATCATCTGAACGACTACTAAGTTCTAAAGCTAATTCGTCTTGTTCTTCTAGAAGAAGTTTTTTTAACACTTCCACCTTATGAACTTTATCCTTCAGCTCCACACAAACCTTAGATTTCTTATACATAGCTTCACCGTATAGAGCAAAACAGCCAATTGCAACAGAAAAAATCCACCCAGAAGCCCAATTTGATCTCCAAAATGACCCTTCATCCGCTCTAGCTTTATCTATTGCCCATTTAGGCACACTTCTAATCATAATACAGCAACCATGCATCAGGCACACACCCTAAATTCGATTGTATGCAAGAATATATATATTTCCACTAAAATAGAATAAATTATGCAACAGGCAGTGTAATTCCTACTTGTTTCATATATTTTCCCCCTCTATCTGCATAGGAGGTTAGGCAAGCTTCTGCACCTTTATAAAAAAGAACCTGGGCTAATCCCTCGTTAGCATAAATCTTAGCCGGCAAAGGTGTTGTATTGGAAATCTCCAATGTAACATATCCTTCCCACCCTGGTTCAAAAGGTGTCACATTCACAATAATCCCACAACGTGCATAAGTTGATTTGCCAAGGCATATAGTCAAAACATCTCTTGGGATACGAAAATACTCTACACTTCTTGCTAAGGCAAAAGAATTAGGAGGAATAATACATTCTTCTGTCCTCATGGACACAAAGGAATTTTCACTAAAATTTTTTGGGTCAACAAGGCAGTTATACACGTTTGTAAATACCATAAATTCATCTGACACTCTTAAATCATACCCGTAACTTGAAAGGCCATAGCTTATAACCTTATTTCCATGCTCATCATAACGGACCTGCTCTTCTACGAATGGCTCAATCATTCCATGCTCTTCTGCCATCTTTTTAATCCAACGATCTGCTTGCAAACTCATAAATAACCTCTCATTTATTTCTGTGGAGTGCATTATATATAGCGCGTGAAATAGTTTTCCTGCTAGAGTTTTTATTAACAAAGCATAAGTTCATCCTTAGCAGGCCTATAATAATGGAAAACGAAAGTTACATAGAATCAACTTGGACTAAACAAGATGAGGTATTTGAAAAACCTCTTCGCCCAGAGAGCCTAGATGATTTCTTAGGACAAGACAGCATTAGAGAAAGATTAGAGGTACTCATTGGAGCTGCTAAGCATCGAAACGACCCTATTTCTCATTGCTTATTTTATGGCCCCCCCGGTCTTGGGAAAACTACTTTAGCTAATATTATAGCAAAATCCATGGGAACAAAACTTGTCGTCACCTCAGGCCCCATCTTAGAAAAAGCAGGAGATCTAGCGGGTATTTTAACGAATCTACAAGAAGGCGACATACTTTTTATTGATGAAATCCATAGATTAAATCGAGTCATCGAAGAGTACCTTTACCCTGCTATGGAAGATTTTATTCTAGATCTTATGATCGATTCTGGCCCCAACGCTCGTAGTGTCCAAGTAAAACTGAACCGTTTTACCTTGATTGGAGCCACAACTCGTGCAGGGCTTTTAACAGGTCCTATGCGCTCTAGGTTCCCCTTTACCTGTAGACTAGATTATTATCCTTCTAATATCTTGATGAAAATCATCCAACGATCCTCCAATATTTTACATCTTCCCTTACAAGAAGCTGCTGCCTTAGAAATTGCTACAAGATCAAGAGGAACCCCTCGTATTGCAAACAATCTATTACGTTGGGTAAGAGACTATGCGCAAATGAAAACCGAGAACAAAGTTGATCTCCAATCCGTTCAAGCCGCACTTGATATGATAGCGATCGATCACAAAGGCCTTGACGAAATGGATAAAAAGATCTTACAAACATTGATTGACTACTATGGGGGAGGGCCTGTGGGAATCAGCACTCTAGCTATTGCCGTAGGAGAAGAATCTGAAACTTTAGCAGAGCTTTATGAACCTTACCTTATTTTGCAAGGATTCATGAAAAGAACCCCAAGAGGTCGAGAAGCAACGCTTAATGCCTATACTCACTTAGGGAAAGAAATTCCTTCTAAATTTAATGGAGAAAACATATGAAATCTATACCTTTATTACTAGCCTTTAGCTTGGCTACCTTATCCATCCAGACTCCTATTTTTTCTAGAGCCATGGAAATTCCTATGGATACAGCACAAAAAAACAAACCCGTTACAATTAAAGTTCTTCTTCAAGAAAAAGAGCCTAGCCTTCTTTTAGAAGTTAAAGGGCCTTATAAAATTTTCTGCCCCCATACAGATATTTTACTAGCCTCTAGCTCTTCTTCAAAAAGAGCTTTCATCACACCAAGCTCTAATGGCCTTTCTTGGGGAGAAGTACTTCCTGGCAATCAAGCTCTTCGTATTGTCCCTTCTGACAACAAGACTTCTATCTTTGTCAACGGAATACAATATAAAGGCTGTCTTGAAGTTTACGATTTAGGAGGCTCTTTACGTGCTATCATTGAATCTGATGTAGAAAACTATCTAAAATCTTGTTTAGCAACAAGCTTCTACGATATAGAAGAGCCTGAAGTTTTAAATGCTTTAGCCATCGTCCTTCGCACCCAAACCTATCATCAAATCCAAAAAGATCCACAAGCTGCTTGGCACATAACGGCAGCAGACTCTGGCTATAGAGGATTTGCTATCACCTTCCAAAACATGTCGATAGAAAAAGCTATTAACGCAACAAGACATGCCGTCTTAACTTACAATGCTAAACCCTTTGCAACAGGCTGGACAGAAAATAGTGCTGGCGTTACAGCTTCTTTTTCCTCTGTTTTCAAAAAAAACAGTCCTTCTCCTAAAGGAGTTAAAATCCAAGGTATGGAAGCAGAACGGTTAAAAAGCGCATGGTCTTTTCAAGTAGCTAAAGACCAACTAGCCACAATAGCAAAACTTGCTCAAGTATCTTCAGTATCTGCTTTTTCAGAAAAGGGATCTGGAAAAGTTTATGCTGTAAAGATCAATGATGGCTCTGACATAAAGACCTTGGATTTCTTTGCTCTTCAAGAAGCTTTAGGCAAAACTAAACTCAAAAGCAATGACTTTACTATTGAAGTATTAGATAATGTCGTCCGTTTTAAAGGTTATGGTCAAGGAAATGGCGTTGGCCTTTGCCTTCACTCTGCTACTTTAATGGCTAAGCAAGGTCTTGATGCTAAGACTATTTTAGGTAAATTTTTTGAAGAAGCTTCCTTAGAAAAAATGGATAAGCTTCCTCTTAACTAAGTCTAACTTAAGTGCCTAAGTCTTCTCTTAGGCACTTAAAAATCTTATTTTCATCAAAACACTCCTCTTGAATATTTTAAAAAAATCCCTTAACTAAACATAAATAACTATTATTTTAATTGTTATACGTAATTAATTAATATGATAAAATAGCTTAAAAAAGCTAATTTTAATTAC
>CANNLR010000030.1 GCA_947505635.1 Chlamydiota bacterium | reverse complement strand
GAGGAGATGATTGGCTGAGGAGGGAAAGATTTTAGAGAGCTGTTACTTTTTATAGCACCAAAAGTCATATGAAGTTCCTTTGTTGGGAATAATGTTGTGATAAAAAAGTACCATAGAGTAATTCTTATTTCTACATTTTTTTTAAAGAGGTAGGAAGTTGATGTTTTATATCAATCCATTCAGTCCAATTAATATAAGATATAATGCTACAATGTAATTTAAGATTGTTGGAAAAATAAGAATCAAAATGCCTGCCAATACGGAGACAATGGGATTTACAAGAGGGTGCATAGAATTACTCCTAAGGGTTAAAATTTCTTAGTATCACATAAATTATTTTAAATAAACTAAACACTTTCTTCTTGCATTGATTTGAAAAAATCGCAAGAATCCAACGCTTTTATGAGATGGATATGAGATATAGATGTCTACAGTTTACTCTCTTTTTTTTAGTTTGTTTACAAGCAGATGAGACTTCCTTGGATGATAATAGGGTAAGAGCCTATGTGCATAATTCAGATATGCAAAGAAGATGGGCTATAGCTTTTATAGCCCCCTATTTGAAAGAACTTAAAGGAAGTGAGAAAATTTTAGATGCCGGATGTGGAGATGGTAAGATTACTGCTGACATTTCTAAATTTATCCCCGAGGGGACTATTCTAGGAATCGATCCCTCTAGGTCGATGATAGATTGGGCAAAAAAACAATATAGTTCATTAGAATATCCTAATCTTTTTTTTCAAGAGGGGAGCTTTTTACATCCTGATCTTTCAGGGCCCTTTGATCTGATTTTTTCTAATTGCGCACTGCAACATTGTGTAGATCAATATAGAGTTTTTAAAAATTTAGCAAAGCTTTTAAAGCCAGAGGGAAAACTGATTTTGTCGCTTCCTTCTATGGATAATGAGGCTTGGATGTTAGCTCGTAAAAATGTGCAAAATAGGCCTAAATGGAGGCCTTATTGGAAAGATGTGCCCTCAAGAGTTGTATTGACAACAGAAGAATACGTAGAGCTTTTAGAAGGAGTAGGGTTATATCCCAAAAGAATAGAAAAAGTAGCCACTTTAGATCCTTTTATTGATCAAAAAGAGCTTGTAGAGTTTTTGATAGCTACCTTGACCCCTGTTCTGCCTAAAGAGGAAATAGAAGAATTTTATCAGGAGTTAATGGATCAATATATTCAAAACTTTCCTGAGGCCCTTCTTGAAAATGGCGTGTTGGAGATGCGATTTGGACGAATAGAAATAGAGGCAGAAAAAAAATGAAGATTAAAACACTTTTGTTGAACCCTTATGAAATCCTTTTCATCCATGGTCAAAGTCGTCAAGGCGTTTTATTACATATTACAGATGAAAAAGGAAATATTGGGACAGGTGATATCGCTCCACTGCCTAAATGGAGTAAGGAGACTTTAGAAGAAGCTCTAATAGAGTTGGAGCAGAAAAAGGAAGAGATTCTTAAAGTAGAATGGGAAAAAGAAGGGAGTCTAGAAGAACTAAGGAAGTTAGATCTTCTTCCTTCAGTAACCTTTGGGTTAGAGTCAGCTCTTTTGTCTTTGTTAGACCCTCTTCTTGCTCATACTGTTTTAAAAAGTGCCCTTTTGATGGGGTCTTTAGAGGAGATCTTAGAGCAAGCCTCTTTAAGGAAAAAAGAAGGTTATCTTTTTGCTAAGTTAAAGGTTGGAAACTTAAGTTTTAAGGAGGCTAAGGAAGCCATCTTTCACTTAAAAGATGTCTTTCGTTTAAGAATTGATGTCAACAGGGCTTGGGAAACAGAAGAGTCTTTGGAATTTTTTACTAAGTTTCCTTTAGATGCCTTTGACTATGTAGAAGAACCTTTTAAAAATCCTCATGACTTGCATTTATTTGCTCATCCCCTAGCTGTAGATGAGTCATTTCCAAAGGATCTTTCTTTAGTTGAGATCGAGACATTTTCTGCTTTAAAAGCTCTTATTTATAAGCCAACAATTCAAGGGGGTATTATGGGGTGTCTACCATTGCTAGAATGGACAAGGAAAAGAGGAATAGACTTAGTGTTGAGTAGTAGTTTTGAAAGTGAAGTTGGCTTAAGTCATATAGTTTCTATGGCTCATCGCCTTTCTTTAAAGGCCCCTATAGGAATAGGGACGTGTCATTTTATTGAACGGCTATAGGGGGATTGTTTTCCAAATAGCATTCCAAAAGCCCCCTTTCGTTTCTGCAATTTTAGCCATAAGGGCTTCTATTTTCACTACTTTAGTTAGATGGCTTTTGGCGATATTAAACCAAGATAGATCTATCCATTTATGTGATTCGTCATTAATAGGAGCTGAAATAGTTGTTATGTTTTTCTCGTCGACAACGACCTTTTTAATGCCTGTTATATGAGAACCAAGAGCAGTCATTATGATAGGGGTTTTGGGTAGAGTGAAGAAAATAGCCTCTTTAGCATTAGGAAATGTCAGGGTTTTTTGATCCCCATGAGTTGAAATTATAAAGGTAATCTTTTCAGGAAAGTGTATCGAGGTTGGGGTGGCTTGAGGATTTTTCACATAGCCGGAGTCTAATTCTAGCAGTTTTTCGGAAAGAGCTAGATTTTGAGCCGCATGATGAAAAGAAGATGTTCCGTCTTCGTTTTTTGTAAAATTGGTTATTGTATGTCCTTCTATGGATATTCCAAACATAGAATTTATAACAGTAGATAAGAAGTCATGATTTTCAATGTCTTGATTCAAAGAGTTTTTGTAGTCATTATTTATAGGAAACATAAAAAGCCAGAGTAGATGATATTAATACAATCTATGCAATATTTTTTTAATTAATTCAATAAGTAATGGTAAATTTTTTTGAGAATATGCCTTGCCTTTTATTGTTTTTGGGTTAATAATTTCGAATTTAAAAAATATTTTTAGGATATATGAATATTGTAAAACCACCCTCTACTTTTAGCCCTGATTTTAACTCAAGTGTACTAGATGTTGCTCGTTTTGCATCGGGAGGAGATAAAGCTGCTTATAGGAAAATAAAAGAGGATGTTCAAAAGACTTTTCTTTTAGATAAACAATCAAAGTTCAAGGCTACGCTTTTTGTAGTGGATCCAGAAAATTCGGGCTCTTCCTTTGGCATAACACGAAAAGCTTTAGAAATTTTTAAGGATAATGTTGAAAAGAGCGGATTTCAGTTTCAATGGGAAAAAATAGATTCTACTAACAGTGCACATACTAGAGTTGAAATTAAAGTCTTACTTCCTCAACTTGATCTTAATGAAACAAGGTCAGTAAGCCCTGGCTGGGGTGAGGCTTTTAAAGGCTCTTCTATTAAAAAAGAATTACAGGCAAAAGTTGCAGGTCCTACCCCTGAAGAAGTTACACGTAGGGACCAGGAAGGTGCTTATAGATTATATGAAACAATAGCTCATCAAATACAGTCCGATATAATACAGAATAAGGACGTTAGTTCTCATAGTTTCAGAGTGGAAGCGGACTGGCCAAATCCTTATAGAGCTTCTGTAGCAGAGTGGCTCGCAAATGATTTACGAGAGAGCGGAAATTTTAAGGTGTTGGTAGATTATAAAGACGGAAAGAATTTATCTCCCGTTATAACTGTTTTAAAGCCAGATTAAAAAGACTTTTTCTAGTAAGAGATTTCCTATTAAAAATATGCGATATTTAAAAGTTTTTTTGCAATGGAGGTATTATGAGTATTTCAAGACCGGCTTCTGTTTTTAGTTCTGATTTTCATTCAAATATACTTGAGGAAGCTCGCTTCGTATCAAAAGCGGAGAGATCTTCTTATAAAAAAATAAAAGAGGATGTTCAAAACTCTTTTCTCTTAAGTAAGGAATCTGTTTTTGTGACCGAGTTCGCTATAGTGGATCCGGAAAATTCTGGGTATTCTCACGGCGTAACTCGAAAGATTTTGAAAACTTTTCAAGATAACATTGAAAAGAGCGGATTGAGTTATGAATCTAGCAAAGAGTTCTATACCGATAATGGAATGCTTAAAGTTCAAATTAGAGTTTCTCTTCCTGAGGCAGATCTTGATGAGTCTCGGCCAGCAAGTCCTGGTTGGAATGAGGCTTTCAGGGGGTCTGTTGTTAAGAAAGATTTCCAAGAACAAGTGTATAGAGCCTATGAAACGACAACCAAAAAAATACAGTCGGGTATATTGAATAATAAAGACGTTGCTTTTCATGTTTATGAGGTAGATAGGAATTGTCCTGTTGCTTATAGATCTACTGTAACTGACTGGTTGGTAAAGGATTTGGAAGAAGAGGGGAAATTCAAGGTATCTGCTTGTCACAATGGACATCGTTTTAGCATAAAGATTTCAAAACCGGATTAAAGAGGCGAGATGATTCCGCGTAAATCAATCAGTCGTGATTATCATAAAGTTGACGATTTTAATAGCACTCCTCCATCGACTGCTATCCAAAGAGGGCGAACGTTTAGTGATCCAAGAGCCAGAAATATGTCATCATCGGTAAGCGAGGATTTGTGTCGTGGTAGAACCTATAGTGAGATGATTCCCGGTAGTGAAGCCGTTAAGATTTACAATGCTGCTTTATTGAGAAGAGTACCAGAAATGGCAGAATCGAATACCTCAAGACCGCTTCTTGATCGGACAACTTTGAAACCGGCTCCTTCCACTGTCTTTGATCACACTTTCTGGTCTCAACATATAGGTGCTGTAGAACCTATGCCCCTACCTAGTAGGATCCCTTCTGATTCTCAGGTGATATTAATGCCAGCTCTAGTTAATGGAGAGCCTTATACATTTAATAAAGTTTTAAGGCTTATAAATGGTAAAAAAGATGAGGGCAGATTACAGGTGGTTTTTTGGTTTATGTCGGGAATTACAGTCTCGGTAGAGCATGGGTGGGAAGGAAATGAACCTCCTGGGAAGTTGTATTGGTGTCCACAGAATCGAGCAAATGAGCAACTTTTGCAACACTACACTTTAGAAGGAAAGTCTAAGCAAAGGTCTTGGGTTCCAAAATATTTTTCAAAAGATAAACGCCCAACACCTCTAGATTATGAAGGAAAAGAATATCGGGGAAAGTCGTATTGGTGTGCTTTTTCCAACAGAAAAACGGAAGAAGGTGTGTTCCCTCGTAATTTGCCTACCAAGGAAGAAATATGTACCTTATATATGGTAAATACTCAAATGGGAAAGGTTAACATGACTTCAGAGAAGATCATGTGCCAGGATATCGTTCCTGGAATTTTTAAAGCAGAAAGAGTTTTTTCTCAAATACAAGACAATCAAATAACCATGAGCTCAACTGAAGATTTAATGGGTATGACAAGAGCTTATTCGATACTTCGATTTGGTGGAAATTCAGATTGGAATTAGACTTTTTCAATCGGGAATCCAATCTTGAATGGCTTTGATACAGGCAACAGGATTTTCTAAATGAACAATATGACCTGCTTGTTGAATTTCTTTTCTTAGTGTGTGAAGAAGAAGATTAGAGTAAAGATCTTTGATCTTTACATCTTCTTCTCCATAAAGGAAATAGGTAGAAGATGAAAAAGTGTTGAGTAAGGGCTGTTTTGCTAGACTCATTTCCTCTAATACAAGGGAAAGTTCTTGAGGGTTATTAAAGAGCCTTTTTTGGATTAGACTTTCTAGAAGATAGGGTTTTTTCTGCAAAGAAGAAAAAGTTTTCTGGTCATACCACGCTTGCAAGAAGGCTTTAGGCGAAAGGATTTTTAGTTTTTCTGACCAAAGAAGATCGCTATCTAATCGAGCTTTTTTTTCCAAGGGACATTCTAATCCTAGATGAGAAGACAATATGACGCTTCCTTTAATAGGAAGATTTGTTTTCTGACTTAAATGAAGCGCAATTCTTCCTCCTAGAGAGTATCCTACTAAAAAGGGAGATGTCTGAAAGGATTCTATTGTTTTTTGTACAGCCAATAAAGTGTCAGGCCTCCAAGGGGATAACCCATGAGCTGGTAAATCAAGAGCTAAGCAAAAGTAATCTTTTTGCAACTCTTTGATAAGAGGGATGAAATCCATGCTGGAGCCTAAAAATCCATGAATAAAAACTATAGATTGCTTGAGAGGACTGCCAAAGGTTCGGTAAAAGAGCATAAATTATCCCCCATTTTTTTGTAGATGGTCTCATGGTGAAAGACGTTTTCTTTTCGTGCCGTTTTGCACTCAATGATACAACTTGTCATATTAGTTTGTTTCCAAACTTGAGTTAATTCTTCGCAGGAAGAAGCTAAGAAAAAAGGGATGGAAAAAGTTTTGGCAATGGCTTCAAAAGAATAAGAGTGCTCGGTTGCAAAAAAGGTATCTAAGACATCTTCTTTTTTAGCAATCGGAAGAAAGGAGAAAATGCCGCCTCCTTGATTATTGATAATGACAAAGAAAATAGGGGTAGGACAGTCTTTAAGAAGAGCAAAGGAGTTAAGATCGTGTAAGGTTGCCATGTCTCCAAGAAGAACGACTAGGGGTTTTTGTAAGGCTTTTGCAACGCCAATTGCTGTTGCAATGTTTCCATCGATACCAGATATGCCTCGATTTGCTGTAACAAAAGCATTTCCTAGTTCAGGAAAAAGAAATAGGTCAGCATCTCGAATAGGCATGCTATTAGAAAGAAATAGATGAGGAAAGTCTTTAAAGAAATAGGCGATGAAAGGTTCTGAAAATGTTATATTTTCTAAAAAAAAGAGAGAGAGTTCTTTTCGTATTCTTATTGATTTTTCTTTCCAAAAGCTGACCCAAGAATCTGTTTTTTCTGTTAAAAAAGAAGAGAGAGTTTTACAAAAAAGGTCGGTTTTACATTCCATTTTATAAGACACTTTAGAGTGAGGGTCTTGTCTGAAAGGGTGATCTGTGACAAGGAAATAGGGGACGTTTTGTTTGTTTAGCCAGGATGTAATGGTTTTAGAAACAATTCCATTTCCTATTTGTAAAACTGCATTTATTTCCAAGGCGGGAAATGTTTTAATAAGGATGTCTGGGTACTCAATATGATAGGGGTGATCTCCTATTTGTCTTCCTCCAGATAAGACATCAGAAAAAATGGGCCATCCCATTTTTTCTGCTAAAGACAGCAGAGGATTTACATCTTCACCGATAGCGTCAGAACCTAAGAGGATGATTCCTTTATCATAGCAATTAAGAAATTCGGCCCATTTTTTAAAAGAAGAAAGTGGAGGGTTTGTTTGAGTAGGTTCGTAAAGGCAAGGGGTGGATGGGGTGTAGGAAAGATTGTTTTGAGAAAAAGAAGGCTCTCGGATCATGCAATTAATTTGGACGGGGCCTGCAGGTCCGTATAATGAACGAGAAAAAGCGTAGGAGAGAGTAGATAGAATATAAGAATCTGCAACGAGAGGATCTGAAAGAGGAAGGTCTATATCCCAACGGGTGAAGGACTTGAATAATCCTACTTGATCCATCGTTTGATTAGCTCCACAATCTCGCAGTTCTGAAGGTCTATCGGCAGAGAGTAGAATAAGTGGTACTCTACTTAAAGAAGCTTCAGCAATAGAGGGGAAAAGATTAGCTACAGCTGTTCCTGTTGTGACAATAATAACAACAGGAGTTTTTGAAGTTTTAGCAAGCCCAAGTGCATGAAATCCAAGACCTCGTTCATCAAAATGGATGCACCAACATTCTTTGGGTAATTTGGAAAGAGCTAGAGTGAGAGGAGTTGATCTAGATCCTGGAGCTATACAAAAATAACGGACCCCTAAAATGTAGAGGGTATTTATAATCAAGTGAGCTCTTTCAAGCGTGAAGGTTCCTAGATCAAGCATGAGATTTTCCAGTGAGAAATTTTGTGATCTAGTTCTTCCCACTCTAAGAGGGGATTAGAGCCTTCGACGATTCCTGTTCCTGCAAAGGCGTGGAGGGATCCTTCTTTTATAAGGGAGGACCGAATAGCTACTGTAAAAGAAGATTCTAAAGAAGAGATCCATCCAACTGTTCCTGCATAAAGGCCTCTATTGAAAGTTTCCATTTTTTGAATAGAGGAAAGAGCTAGTTCTTTCGGGGTTCCGTTGACTGCGGGGGTAGGGTGCAGAGCTTTTAAAAGGTCTATATCATTGGTGTCAGGCTTTAGAAGAGCTGTGAAAGAATAGCGTAAGTGATGAAGCTTTTCTGTTTGTATAAGAGCAGCTTTTTTAGAAAAAGAGATCTTTGTAGACAGGTTAGACAACTCCTTTTTTAAAAAGTTTTTCACGTGCAGCACTTCTTTATTGTCCTTTGCACTTTTTAATAGATTGTTTTTTATAGCTTCATCTTCTAAGTGATTCTGGCTTCGTTTTCTTGTTCCTGCAATAGCTTCTGTGTGTAGGGTTGTTCCTTCTTTTTTGTAGAGCTTTTCTGGACTAGATCCAAGGAAAAGAGAATGAGGGGTTGTTTGTAGGGCAAAGGTTGTTGTTGAAGGGGCTTCTTTAAGAAGTTTTTTTAGAAAACAAAAAGGATGTAAAGAGGGGTCAATAGAAAAAGAGGACTTTCTTGCCAGGACGATTTTTTGAAGTTTTCGGTTTTTTATTGTTTGTAAAATAGCTTCCACTGAAGCTGTCCAGTCCTCTTTTGTTGGGTTGTCGATTCTTTCGTCTAAGAAAGAGGGCTCTTCCAAGGTAATGGCTGGCTTTAGAGATTTAGAAGAATGTAAAGACCTAACATACAATGTCGTCTTTGTAGGTGTTTGTCTGATTTCATAGAGAGGGAGGAAAAATATTATGGAGGGGAAGTCCTTCCAAAGAAGATCTTGTTTAGGAGAAGGGAAGGAAAGAGCTCCATAAAAACAAAGGGATGGATCGATTTCTTTTGTGATTTTTGGGATAAAAGGGAGGGTAATAAAGCTGCCGAAGGCAGCTCTTTCTTCTTGTGTTTCTTTACACTTATGGTAGAACTTAGGGAAAAGATCTTGTCCCGCTAAGTACTCAGGAAGATCGATCCAGCTACATTCTTCTGCTTGAGCTTTATAAAATAAGCTGCTAATCATGAAGGTTTGGTTGCTTGGTAGATGGAAACGGCGCCAAATGTCATTGGGTGGCAAGAGACCTCTATAAAACCAGATTTTTCTAAGAGATTGCAGAAATCTTTTCCATGAGGAAAGGATTCTGCTGTTTTATTAAGATATTGATAGGCCTGTTTTTTATTAGAGATGAATCCACCAATAAGGGGAAGGACCTTTCTGATGTAAAGTACGTGGAAGAATCTAAGGATTTTTAGCTTAGGGAGAGAAGTTTCTAGTATGAGGGCTTTCCCTTCAGGCTGAAGGACACGAAAGATCTCTTGTAAGCAAGCTGAGACGTCAGTTACATTGCGAATCCCAAAAGAGAGAGTGACGCAGTCAAATCGATTTTCGGGAAAAGGAAGTGCCAAGGCGCTTGCTGTTTGCAGGTGGATTTTTTCAGCAAAGGAAGTTTTTTGTATTTTTTTTCTTCCCACTTTTAACATTTCTTCCGAAAGATCGATGCCTATAGCTTCTACGATTTTTGGGCAATGTTTGACTAAAGATAAGATCTGATCGGCGGTTCCTGTTGCGCAATCTAAAAGAGAGATTTTGTCTTTAAGGGGCAAGAAAGACCCCATCTTTTTTCTCCAGTAAAGATCTAACCCAAATGTCATCCATCTATTGGTTTTATCATAAGTCTGAGAGAGTGTGTCAAACATTTTCCAAATTTCGTTTCTAGAAGGTTCTAAAAGAAGATCAGACATGAACAAATCCTTTGCTGTGTTTTTCGTAGAGGATGTAACATAAATGCCTTTCGAAATGCAACTACGAAATATATACGGATTCTTCAACTTGCAAATACATTTGATTTTGTTTTGACAATTTATTATGTAGCAGGTTATGTGTGTATTTTAAGCATATGTGGTTATAATTACATGTCATATAAGAAAATAAAATTGTTTTTTATAAAGAAAAGAAGAATTCAAGTTTATCTTACTTTTATTTTTATTGTCCTTATCACCGTTTCTTCTTTGATTATTACTAGGTATACCTATACAGCATATTATAAAGACATCGAAAATGTATCTCTTAGTATGATTAATCAATCTAGTAATCTCCTTATAGAAAAAATAAATAGCATGAAAAATGAGGTTCAATTAGTTGTAGAAGTCGTAAAGGGATCTATTCAAACAGTGGCGAAGGTCACGGGAGAAGATTCGGATTATATAGATTTTCTTGTTAATATATTAGAAAAAGATCCTTTTTTTACAGCCATAACAATAGCAACTCCTGAAGGAGATTATTTGTCTGTTATAAATGCAAACTTTGAAAACATATCATGTTTTTATTCTCGTCCCCTAGAAAGTCTTCCTGAAGAGGTTAAGTATATCATAAGAACGATTCGAAAAAATGGAACTGGTTTTGAGGAAACTTGGAAATATATAAATCAAAAAGGAGTTGTTCTTGCAGTGGAGCCCATAATTCCAGCAAGTCATGATTTTGCCAAAAATCCTTGGGTCTTGAAAATGATAAAAGATCCCCAGTTAACTTGGAATAGAGAGCTCCTTCCAAGGGGTGCTGAGAAGTTCATGACTAAGAGGGTCTATGGCGTTACCTTATCTGATGTGGTTAAAGATTCGAGTGGGAATGTTTTTGCTATATTGAGTGTAAATGTAACTTTAAAGAACTTATCTGATTTTGTTTTGGATCAAAAAATAACGGGTAATGGGTCTGCATTTATTTTGGATGATGATTGGAATATTCAAGCTCCTGCAGGGTATGGGTCGACTCCAGAGCAAGCTCTTGTAAAAAAGATAGTGGAAGAGGCTCATAAAGAATATGAAACGAATAATCAAAAAGATTTCAGTTTAATATTTGAGGGAAAGGAATATCTTTTTTCTTTTCGTAAATCAATAGAAGTAAATGATAAATGGTCGATTTTGTGTCTTGTTCCCTATAGCGATTTATTTGGTTTTATAACTAAAACACAGAATAGAACAAGACTGATGTCTGTATTTGTTATTTTTATTATGGGAATTGCTGGGTATTATTCCTCGAGGTATTTTTCAAGGCCAGTCGTTCAACTTGCAAGGCAAGTTGATAAGATTCGAGATTTTGATTTTACAGAAACTGTTCCGATCAAGTCTTTAATTAAAGAGATTTTCGATTTAGAATCTTCTATTAGAGCTATGAGATCGGCGTTGCGTTCTTTTGGACGGTATGTTCCTAAAGAAATTGTGAGAGCTTTGATAAAATGTGGACATGATGTGCATTTGGGTGGAGAAAGATTAGAAATAACTATTCTGTTTTCTGATGTAGAAAATTTCACAACTATTTCAGAGTCTATGTCGATGGAAACCTTGATGACGATTCTTTCGGATTATTTCGATGTTATCTCTAAAATTGTTTTAGAAGAAGAAGGTACTATTGATAAATATATTGGAGATAGTTTGATGGCCTTTTGGGGAGCTCCTTTAAAGATTACCGATCACGCAGAAAAAGCCTGTCTAACTTCTTTGCAATGTTTAGCTGCAATTAAGCTACAAAAAAAGTGGGTTACTCGCTTTGGTATTCATACAGGTGAGGTTATCGTGGGGAATATAGGGACCTCGGAAAGAATTAATTATACCGTGATTGGAGATGCTGTAAATGTGGCATCTCGATTGGAAGGTATTAATAAAGAATATCATACTTCTATAATGATTAGTGAAGTTGTTCGTGACAAACTAACCTTTAGATTTGTGACGCGTCCTATAGATTTTGTTGCGGTTAAAGGGAAAAAGACAAAGCTTAAAATTTTTGAACTCATGGGAATGACAGACGGAATTTTAGCAGCTACGTCAGAGCAAATTGAACTTTCTAAGCTATTTACAGTAGCTTATGCGATATTTGAAGATGGTATGTTAGAAGAAGCTAAAAGGTGCTTTTTAGAGATAGAAAAAAAATTCCCATTAGATGTCCCTACAAAAAAGTATTTAGAGCGTCTTAAATAAGTTAGGTAATAAGTCTAATTCGTATTAAAAAATAAGACATTATTCAGGTTTTTTAGTCGTCAAATTGACGCCTCGTCTATATTTAGCAATATTTTTTCCTATATTTTGAGTAGCTCCGTTTTCTCGAAGCTGTGCACGAGATAAAAAAGTTGAGATAATTTCAAGCTTTTTTCAGGGAAGATTGCTTTGAGTTCCTGTGCAAATCGTTCTTATTTAACACTTTGAGTTATAAATAGTAAGAGCGGTGATAGTAAAGTTCATGTTTTGTTTCCTGTTTTTTTATTTTAATGTAATTCATACGTCAACCCATCTTTATCTCAATCAGATTTATTAACGATACTTAAGGCGTTAAAATTCAATGTGATAGCAAACTTCATTATATAATAAAATTTATTTCAAAGATTGGATATGATATAATAAACATATTAAATTATTATAATATTATTATATTGCAATGAGGTTTTGTGTGATTAATTTACCGAAAATTAGTTCTTCTATTGGAAGGAGTGTGGCTATAACGGGGGCTGGGGGGCGATTGGGGTGTTATTTGGTTGCCGCTCTTGATCAAGTGGGTATTCGTGCCATTCCTATGCCACGCGCTATTTTATCTGGATCGCCTAAAGAGATTAAAGGGTATTTGAAAGAAACTGGGGCCTCAGCTGTAGTGAACTCCGCAGCCCTTAGTCAAGGGTCGTTTAATGCGATGATGGAAGTGAATGTCAATGGGGCTGTAAAACTTGGAAAGGTAACCCGAGAAATGAGACTACCTTTTTTTCACATGTCGTCAACGGCTACGTGGATTTGCGGAATTAGTAAAGCAAAGACACCGTACGCTTGGAGTAAAAAAATTGCAAAAGAGGAATTATTACAGGAAAGTAATGTAACTATTGTCGACTTAGATGTTCTTCTAGGTAAGAGTCAGGTCGATCAAATTGATATCAGTACTTTAGCGGCAGGAGGCGTCCCTATAGCTGTTCAGATGCTTGGAAATCGTCATATTATTCAACCTACATCATATCAGGCGGCAGGTAAAGCTATTGCGAATCTTGTATCTGAATCTGTCAAAGGTCGTCCTGTTCCTTCTTCGATTACCATAGCAGGAGAACCTATTGCATTAGGTGATTTTGTTCATTTAATTAAATCGGAAGATTTTTTATTTAAACATTTTGGATTGGAAATGAACCTGCAGCCTGAAGATCTTTTGAATTTTGCAAAGCTAGTGAATAATGGGTCTTTAAGTCCAGAATTTTTGCATCTAGGGCAGATGGCGGCTTCGTCTCCAAAGATCCACGATAATGAAATTTTTGAACACTTTCATGGTGATCCTATTCCTACGCATGCTGAGCTTGCGGATCAGATGAAGAAGACAACTGCTTTGGATATTTTAAAGACAGTCTCAAATATCTATAAAGATAGCTCTCAAAAGCTAGATCTTAGTATTGAAGCTTTGAGAGTTTGGCAGAAGTGTTCCGTCAAAAAAATTGGAATGGGTTATGAACGAAGAAGTTGATTTGGTGTAAGTTTTTCTGAAAGCCAACTTCTTTATTTTTAAAGAAGTTGGCTTTTTTCATTTTGAATGAGTTGGCGAGTGTTTAGTCTTTTTTTTAACCTGTTAAGTCGTTAAGTCTTTAAGTCTGATATCCAAGATGTGAGCATAATGTGTCCTGTAAAAGAGAGTCTTTTAAGAAGACTTTGTAGGTATTCCTCTATGAAAAAAAATAAAAACCAAAAAAGGTTGTCGTAAAATGGTGAGATTGTATATAGTTTTGCCATCTTCACGAAATGAACTCGAAAGAGTGAAACAGTGAAAGAAAAGCTAAGCCATTAGAGCTAGCATAAGATGTTTTGACAGCAGTAAATAAGTGATGAACGACAAAATAAGTTTGTGTGGCACATATGATAAATATGTGACCAACGTCAATATTGAGAATAAAAGAATATATATAAACTG
>CANNLR010000029.1 GCA_947505635.1 Chlamydiota bacterium | reverse complement strand
ATGTATTCTGATTTTTAATGCAACAAGTGAATATTTTAGGGTCGGCAAGAGTCTATTCCCATCATAAAACTTAAGACTAAGATGATGATGAGGGAAAAAATGAACATCTTACGAGCCCATTTTACCGTGTTGGTGCTTTTAAATCCTTGGATGCAAAGATAAAGCCAAGCTAGGTCGAGGGGGACTATAACGGCTAGATAAGTGTAGCCTGTATAGTGAAAGAGGGTAAGCATGATTGTGGATAGGGAGAAGGCTATAGTATAGATAAGCATCTGGATCTTTGTGAGAGGAATTCCTTTTTTTGCGGGATAGACAGGAATGGAGGCAGATACATAGTCTTGTAATCTATAGATGGCAATGGCAAAAAAGTGTGGCATTTGCCATAGAGCGACGATGCTGAAGAGGAGAAGGGCTCCACCGTTTAGTTGGTTTTGAACAGCGCAGTAGCCAACGACAGGAGGAATACCTCCAGAGAGGCTTCCTATTAGAGTTCCGTGAATAGAGCGGTACTTCCAGTTGCTATAGACGACAACATAGAGGAAAAATCCTGTTAGGGCCATGAATAAGGTGAGAAGATTGGTCCAAAGGGCTAATGTTAAAATGCCAAGAACCATAAGGATGCTGGCGAAAATAAGAGCATTTTTGGAAGAGATTACCCCTTTGACAAGGGCTCTATTTTTTGTTCTATGCATTTTAGCATCAATCTCTTGGTCTTTATAATTATTACATACGCAAGCAGAGGCTATGATAAAAGAGAGTCCTATCAAGGTAATCAAAAGAAGGGATAGATTGATGTTCCCTTTAGAGGCAAGAGCATAGCCCCCAATAGCTGTTATAGCATTGCCAAATATGATACCCGGCTTGGTGAGTTGGTAGTATGTTTTAATCATGAATGGGGCATCATCCTGTAATTCAAGTTATATATGATCCAAATCGAGCCAACGATTAGAATAACAAGTACGCTTATCATAGAAAAAAAGGCCCACAGATGCCATTTAGGATTAGATTCTTTTCCTAAGTGAAGGAAGAAAAACAATTGAACAACGGCTTGGAGGAGTCCAAGTCCTGATAAAGTAAGTAGAAGAGGCAATCTTGGTAGAAGGTGGTTAGAAACAATAAGGTAAGAAGAAAAGGTGAGAAGAAGGCATAGGATAAAGCCTATGATATAAAAACGAAGAGGACTGCTGGTTTTTTCTTGTATAGGATTCATTTTGCCCCCATGAGGTATACGAGAGTGAAGATAAAGATCCAGACGACATCTAAAAAATGCCAAAATAACTTTAAACAGGTTAAGCGTCTGAAAGAAGTGGGCGATACCCCTTCTTTCATAACAGGAACTAAAAGGATAATCATCCACACTAGACCTGTAGCGATGTGCAGTCCATGTGTTCCTACAAGAGTAAAGAAGGCTGAGAGAAAAGCACTTCTTTCCCAGCTATTGCCCTCATGAACAAGATGAGTAAATTCTTTTATCTCTAAAGCCAAAAAAGAAACCCCTAGTAAAAAGGTTATCCCAAACCAGAAAAGAGTTTTGCTTTTACGAGTGACCTCAGCTCCATGCATGGCAAGGCCGCAGGTAAAACTACTTGTAAGGAGGATAAGAGTTTCGGCTAAGACAAAGGGGAGGCTGAAGAGATCAGCACCAGAAGGGCCTCCAAAAGTTTTAGTATGTAAAACGGCATAGGTTGCAAATAAAGTTGCAAAGAGTATGCAGTCTGTCATGAGGTAAATCCAAAACCCTAGAAGGGTTTTAGATAGGTGTTGTGCTTGATGGTCTATCATGTGGGTTGCCCTCCTTGTGCTGCATCTAAAGAGGCTACTTCTTTAGCTAAGATGAGCTCTTCTGGATTTTTATTGGATAGTTCAAGGATCAGACAAAGGAAGATCCCAGCGATCCCTAAGATACCAAGCCATGTGATATGCCAAATAATGGCAAAGCCAAATAAGAAACTAAAGACGCCGATAAACATTCCATGAGGAGTATTCTTAGGGACGTAAATATCTTCGTAGGGACCTTTGTCTATAGGGGGATTTTGTTTTTCTTCCCAAAAAGGATCTATATCGTGAACCGTTGGGATACGAGCAAAGTTGTAGAGAGGAGGCGGAGAAGGGATGGACCATTCTAAAGTTCTTCCATTCCAAGGGTCTCCTGTTAGGTCTTTATTCTGTTTTCGTTGTCGGATACTGACAATGATTTGTAACACTTGAAAGCCGGCTCCTATAGTAATAAGAAGAACTCCAGCTCCTGCTAGGATGAAAAGAGGTCTCCATCCAGTGGAGGCTTCATAGTGGTCAAGTCTTCTTGTTGCTCCCATCAGGCCTAAAGTGTATAAAGGCATGAAGGCAAGTAAGAACCCTATGATCCAGCACCAGCAAGCACATCTTCCGAGGGTTTCATGTAAGGTGAATCCTGTGAATTTAGGGAACCAGTAGGTGAATCCAGCAAAGAAACCGAATACGACTCCGGGTAAAATCATTGAGTGGAAGTGAGCTATTAAAAACAAACTATTATGCACTTGGAAATCCACGGGAGGAATGGATAATAAGATTCCTGTCATCCCTCCTGTTGAGAAGGTGATGACAAATCCCAAAAACCAAAGTACAGGGGTCTGAAAGCGAACTTGTCCTTTAAATTGGGTAAAAAGCCAGTTAAAGATTTTTACTCCTGTTGGAACCGCGATTAACATAGTCATGATGCCAAAAAATGCGTTGACATTGGCCCCAGCTCCCATTGTGAAAAAGTGGTGTACCCAAACGGTAAAGGATAAAAAGGTGATTACTCCGATAGCCCATACCATAGATGCATAACCAAATAATCTTTTCCGAGAAAAAGTGGGGATGACTTCTGAGAAGATTCCAAAGGCGGGTAAAATAAGGATATATACTTCTGGATGACCCCAGGCCCAAATTAAATTGATATACATCATAGGATTGCCTCCAAAACTGGAGGTGAAAAAATGCATTCCAAGAAGTCTATCTAGGGATAACATTCCTAAGGTGGCTGTTAAAATGGGGAAGGCGAAGATTATCAAGCATAAGGCGGCTAGTGCACACCAGGTAAATAAAGGCATTCTCATAAACGTCATGCCGGGGCAGCGCATTTTGCAAATAGTAATTAAGAAATTAATCCCAGAAAGAAGGCTCCCTATCCCTGCAATTTGCAATGTCCAAATCCAATAATCTACTCCAACATCCGGGCTATATTCTAAGCCAGATAAGGGGGGGTAGGCTAGCCATCCGGCGGCAGAAAAGTTGCCTATAACCAAAGATAAGTTGATTAAAATTGCCCCTACAAGAAAGAGCCAAAAGCTAACAGCATTAAGAAAGGGGAAGGCAACATCTCTAGCCCCGATTTGAAGAGGGATGATTAAGTTAAATAGTCCAAATACAATACCCATCCCAACAAAGAATATCATCGTTGTTCCATGGGCTGAAAAGACTTGTTGAAAGTGCGTTGCAGATATGAATCCAGTGGCATCGCCAACAGAGAGGATTTGTTGCGTTCTAATCATTAAGCCATCGACAAGCCCTTTAAATAACATTAAGAACGCGATGACTAGGTACATGACCCCAATTCTTTTGGGATCAAGAGTTGTGAGGTATTCCCTCCAAAGCCATTTCCATTTTTTGTAGTATGATAAAACACCTGCAGCAAAAAGGAGTCCAAAGAGCATAGAGAGCCCAGCTCCTGCTTCTATAGCATCGTGTTTAAAGGCATCAAGAGTTAGTAGTCCGAACATGGGTTTTTCCTATGCTTATTGTGGCATCATATATTTCATGATAACCCAATCATAAAGATCTTCTTTTTCTAAGATATATGTTGTAATAGGGTTATCTTCACTAGGTTTTGCTAATGTCTTATAAGTATCTAGACTAAGAGTGTTTGAAGAATTTTTGACAGATTCTGTCCACGTTTGAAAGTCTTGTTCTGAGTCTGAAATAGCTTTGAAAGTCATTCCAGCAAATCCCTTGCCACTTAAGTTGGCAGAAGATCCTCTAAATTCACCGACTTCATCCGCTATAAGGTGGAGTTCTGTTCGCATACCAGGCATTGCATATATTTGCCCTCCGATTTCTGGAATCCAAAAAGAATTCATAGGAGCATCAGCTGTAATGATAAAATTGATAGGAGTCTTTTCAGGGAAATGAAGTTCATTCACGCTAGCTATTTGATATTCAGGGTAGATAAAAAGCCATTTCCATTGTAGAGCAATAACTTGTATCTCAATGGGCTTTACTGTGCTTTCTAACGGTTTAAAAGGGTCGAGCTCGTGAGTGCTTTTCCATGTAAGTACAGAAAGAATGATAATGATAATAAAAGGGACACCCCACCAGATGCACTCTATTAACTTGCCACTGTTTAAATCTGGTGCATATTTAGCTTTTTTGTTGCTAGATCTATATTTCCAGGCAATGACGACAGTTAAGATGAGAACGGGAATGATCACAATCAGCATTAAGGCTGCGGTGGTGATCATTAGGTCTTTTTCTTGAGAGGCAATCCATCCCTTAGGATTTAAAACAGCGATGCTTCCGGTATTGTAAAGTAATGTGCCCAGTAAGACTACCCCAAGAGATATTAGGGTAAATAAAGGGAATTTAGGTTCTTTAGTAGGTTGTATACTCATGGCAAAAAAATCTTTTAATTGAAAATACTGCTCTTTGTACAATATGGGATTCCTTTTGTCTAGAAAAAAGACAATTTAAATATTTATATTTTGTTTTTTAGCTTATTGGGTTGCACCCTAATGTTTCATGTAATATTGTTGGGTTGCAACCTAATGTTTCATGTAATATTATTGGGTTGTAACCTAATGGAGCGGATATGGATAAATTATTTGAAATACAAAGCATTGTTATTGAACAGTTTGAAGAAAGGCCTTTTTACTGGAGGTCTCAATTTGACTTTTTAGCTCAGTCTAGGCCAATTACAGGAGTTTTAGGGGCCAGAGGAGTAGGAAAGACAACTTTTCTTATTAAACATGCGATCGACTTGGGAGCTAAAAAAAGAAAAGCTTTATATGTTTCAGCAGATAATATTTTCTTTCTAAATCATCGACTTGTTGATGTTGTCGACTATCTTTATAAACAAACAGATGTCAGATTTTTATGTATAGATGAAATTCATAGATATCCAAATTGGAGGATGGAACTTAAAAATATTGCAGACACATATCTTTCTTTTCAGATCTATTTCTCTGGAAGCTCTATGATCGATCTTTCTCAAGGAAAATATGATTTATCTCGTAGAGTTTTACTGTATCGATTGAGTGGATTTTCTTTTAGGGAGTATTTGGAATATTATCATGAAATTAAACTTCCTATTTTAAAATTGGAAGAAATAATCTCTTCTCATTTAGAAATTGCGCAAGGTCTTTCTGTAAAACAGGTTTTAAAGCATTTTAATGACTACTTAAAAATAGGATATTATCCCTTTTTTAAGGGATTTACCCATGATTTGGAAAAATTTCAATTACTTGAAAATGCAGTACAGATGACTATTTATGAAGCTATAGGGACGTTCCATTCACTGAAAACATCTTCTTTGACTACCATAGAACAGTTATTTAAATTCGTGATTAATTCATCACCAGGAGAAATAAATGCTTCAAAGTTAGCTAAGAATTTAGGAAAGGATTTTGACACTATTTCAAGTTATTTGCGCTACCTAGAGCAAGCGGGATTAATTCGCTTTATCTATTCAGATACTACGGGGCAGTCCTATTTAAAAAATCCCATCAAGATGTATCCGGAAAATACAAATCTTATCTATTCGGCAAATATTTCCTTATTGCAAGACCAAGAAAGAGGAAAAGTTCGAGAAACATTTGTAGTTAATCAGATTCAAAACCAAGAAATTCCCATTTTCTACAGTCAAAAAGGGGATTTTAAAATAAATGATTATATTTTTGAAGTGGGTGGAAAAAACAAAAGTACAAGGCAAATTCGAGGAGAAAAGAACGCTTTTGTTTTGGCTGATGACATTTTAGTGGGGTCTCAGTCCATAATTCCATTATATCTATTTGGATTGTTGTATTAAAATTTAAATCAGAAGCTCTGAAAAATCAATTATATAATCAAAAAGATTCATTTCTACAACAGAATCGGCGACTCCGTTAAAGTGAATAAGAATAGGTCTTGTCGGTAAATTTTTTACATCATAAAAACGACATATGTCGTTTTTATGATGACTTTTCGACTTATGTAAATAGACTAAATCAGATCAAAAACCCGACGAGCTTTAACATGCATATTAAATAATTTAATTCTTGTTAAATGTTATGATTATTGTTATAATTTATTTATGCATTTTGAGGTTTTAATATGAATTCGTTACAACTAAATTTAACAACCTGTGGCCTAATTGTAATGGGTGCTGCCGCGGGCTCGGGAGCTTTTATGGCTCTTTCTCAATCAGACTCTGTAACTAAAAAAATAGCCTTGGCATCTTTGACTGTAACAAGTGCTTCATTTGTAGCTGGTTCTGTAAAAGCTTGGGCAGATAGCAGCTCCGCAACTACACTATCAGAATACTCTACAAATGTACTAAATGACACTCACTTTTACCTGTCAAAATTTGCGAATGTAACTTATGAGAACACGGATAGAAGCACAAAGCTAAAAATTAATATATTTGGGTTTTTCAGCCTAGGATATGAGCATACGAGATCTGTAGGTTAACTTTTCAATCTTTTTGTAAGCAAATTCTTCTGTCGAAGAGCTCTAAGGAAGTACAGGCCAAGAGCCGGCTTCGTTGCTGCAAGTGAGTGCTACGAATATTTCAGAGCGAATAAGCCATACTTCTTCACGCTTGACCCATTGGGCAGAGTATCGTCCTGAGATTAAATCTATACCATCTTGTCTTGCGCTCCAAGTGCCAGACTCATAAGCAAGAGGAAAGCAAGAACTAACTTCAATTAGATCGGGTTCTCGCAGGTAGATCAAGGGGGTTTCTTTTGAAGCTGTATCAAATGAAGCGCTATAGTCTTCTTTTCCCTGAAGGAAAGAGCCAAGTCCACGACGAAGCGTAATGTCATCTGTCCAAAAAGAAGCAACTTTTTCTATGTCGCCTGCAGCAATTGCCTTATTTTGATCCGTGCGTGCCTGGTATATGGAGTCTGCATCTCCTGTAAAAGAGGCTTCTAAGTTTGCCATCCAAAAAAATAAGGTTACTGAGAAAAGAAAAAAGATACGTAATGGGTACATGTAAAAATCCTAATTAAACTTGATTCCGGATATTTGCTTCAGCAAAAGTTGTCCCCGCAGGCACTCGAATAGCTGGCACCTCTGCAATGGGGTTTGCTGTAGGGGCTTGACGGCAGGAAGAATAACAATAGCCAGCAGCTCCGGAAAGCCCTCCCAAAATAGAGGAAGCAACTAAAACACTTGGGTAGTTTATGGAATTTCCTTGGATGGCTTCATAGATAAGCGCTGAAGATCCTGTAGCGATAAGGCCCCCGCCTCCCCATATCAAAGGAATCCCGTACTTATTATTTAGCTGGGGAGCTTTTTTTATAACTTGAGAGACAGAATAAGCTGTTCCTATATAAATGGGGGTGCTAATAGATCCCCATATAGCTCCATTTCGACCTGTTCCTTCTATTGCTAGTGATAGAAGACTATCAATTGCTATAATAGATCCGGTTAGTAGAGTGACACCCGTCACCTTTCCGCACTGTTTTATTCGTTCCAAGGCAGCGGGGCCTACTTGCTCATTTAAGAGAACTTCTTGATGATCCAGAATGATTTCTGTATCGATTGTGACATCTGATAGTGTGGATATAGAAGATCTTGGACTTTGATTTAGTAGTGGGTTCATTTTCTCCTTAGACGGTAGCGATGAGTAAAAAATTAGGCGCTATTGTAATTGGCCCCTGATAAATTGGGGAAGTCTTATTTTTTAAAGATTTTTTTCTGGCATTAAAAACAAAATATGATACCTTTTCGAAAAAAACAAAGAGGTGGCTTATGAATCATATCGTATTAACAGAAGAGGAGATTTCTGAGCAAAAGATGCATAAAAACACTTTGCTGAGGGCAAAGCATCTTTTTGATGTACAAGGTTTTTTGAAAATAGAGAATTTGTTTCCTAAAGAGTTAATTCAGGCCGTAGCTGATGTTTACGAAAAAAGTCTTAATTTCAATGAAGAGACAATGACGTTAGACTCAGGAACGCAGGTGAGCGATAAACGATATATTGTTCCGATCAGCTTTGCTCCACCTTTTAATGACCCTGTTTTATATGCAAATCCTTTACTTAAGCCATTATTAGAAATGATTTTAGGCCCTAAATTTATTCTGGGCAGCTTTGGAGCTATAACAGCTCTTCCAGGGGCTTTAGAACAGCACTTACATGCAGATTATCGTTGTCTGTTTGAAGAAAGTAAGGAAATTTCTTGTAGTATTCCTACTTATGCAATCACATTTGCAATGCCTTTGGTGGATATTGATCCTGTTAATGGCCCTACTAAAATTTGGGCAGGATCACATAAGACTTATCCCTTAGAACAAAACATGACTTCATACCCTAGGTATCTTTTATACGGCCCAATAGGTAGTTGTTATTTTTGGGACTATAGGACTTTTCATGCAGGGGGAGCTAATCATTCAGAAAAGATGAGGTCCTTATTATACATGAGTTATACCAGGTGCTGGTTTAAAGATTTTTTTAATCCGGAGCGCTTGGAAATGGGAAGAGAGGAGTATAAGGCTCTTTCTGAAGAAGATAAAAAATTATTTATTGCATTGCAAAATAGACGAGAAATTCAAAAGGTTTATTAAAATATGTCTTTTTTTTTAACGGGAAATCTTTTAAAATATCCTGTTTTAATATGGACTTAATTTTATTGAGTAATGAGAGAAATAGGGAGTAGTATTTATGCGTTGTCCTTTTTGCCATCATGAAGAGTCGAAGGTAACAGATTCTCGAATGGTTGTAGAAACAAATTCCATTCGAAGAAGAAGGGAGTGTTTGCAATGCTTTCGTCGATTTACAACGTTTGAAACCCTAGATCTTACCATTCAGGTTTTGAAAAGAGATGGATGTTATGAAGATTTTTCTCAAGAAAAACTACTAAAAGGATTAGATGCAGCTTGTCGTCACACAGCCGTAAGTCGAGAGGAATTAAGATTAATTGCTTATAGTATTACAGCTGATTTAATGGAAAGACCCCAAAAAGAAGTGACGACAAAAGAAATAGGAGAAATAGCGATGAAAGCTCTTCAATCGCTAGATACTATTGCATATATTCGCTTCGCTTGTGTATATCGTCGTTTTAAGCATGTAGATGAACTTATGGATGCTTTGGAAAGTATTCCTGAAAGAGAAAGTCAAGTTGTAAAATAGAACATTGGAGATACAAAATGCCATTAGCCAAGCAAGAAGTTGAGAAGTTTAAAAAAAGATTAGAAGAACTAAGAGATCAGCTTTCTAATATGGTTCGAGGTGCGACAGAAACTGTAAAGCTATCGGATGATAATGGGGGCTATTCCCAACATAAAATGGATGAGGGAACAGATGACTTTGTTCGTAATGTAAACTTAGAAGTATCTGAAAAAGAGATGAAAATTTTAAGGCAGATTGAAAGAGCTCTTGAAAAGATCAGTGAAGAAAGCTACGGAGTCTGTGATTTGACAGAAGAAGAAATCCCTCTTGCCCGACTAGAAGCAATTCCTTATGCTACTATGACAGTAAAAGCTCAAGAGAAAGTAGAAAAAGGACTCTTATAATGCGATTAAAATGGATGATGACTGTCTTGGGTTTTTGTTTTACTATATTGGGGATAGATATACTTTCAAAGATGTATACCTATAATCATATAACCTTGTTAAGTTGGTCATCGCCTTTTTATCCTTATGGAGGAATTGCAGTTTTTAAGAACTGGTTTGGTATAGATTTTTCTATAAACTATGCCATGAATAAAGGTGCCGCATGGGGAATTTTTTCTAGCTTCCAAGAATATCTTTTATATGCACGTCTTTTAATTATGGGGGGCTTACTTTCCTATCTTTTACTTGTCAGAATGTCTTATTTAAAGAAATTTGCTCTTTTTTGCGTATTGACAGGTGCTGTAGGAAATGTGATAGATTTTTTCCTGTATGGTCATGTGGTAGATATGTTTAATTTTTCTTTTTGGGGATACTCTTTCCCTGTGTTCAATGTGGCAGACTCAATTATTTTCTGTGGAGTGGCTTGTTTATTATTGCAAAGCCCTTTAGAAAAACGTTTTTCTTTTTTTGCTAAGACTATTTAAGGACTAAAAAGATGGAGTCTTCTTTTCCCCTGAATATTAGTACAGTTGCAAAAGAAGGCGATCTCCACTGCTCTAAGTGGGTTAAGCATGCCGTTTTATTGGATAAAGAAGAGATAGAAGCCTTTTGGCAGTTACTGGCTTCTTGTATCATCATCTCACCGGTACAAAGAGTTTTTAAAGAAAAATGGGATGTGTCAAAGGAACATTTCTTTGCTCAATATGAAAGGTATCTTGCCTGGCTAGAGCTAGAGGAGGATTTTCCACCACCAGCCCTTAGAAAGGAATTTACCCTCATGATTTCGTCTTTTATAGAGGCTTTTTATGCAGTTTCTATTCCATCGGATCAATTTTTAATAAAAGCTAGAGCTCCTGTAATTCAAATACAAATGTATCATTGTTTTATATCAAAATTCGATAGAAAGATCTATCCAATGGCTATGAATGCGGATAGTTTTACCTATGGGATACAAATTTCTTATCCACAAATCTATGAAGAAGCTCATACAGGAAAGTTTAAAAAGATGTTATTGGAAAAAGATTTTCCTAACACAATTCTTTATAAGCAAATCATTCAGTGGCTAAGACATCATACGAGACTTGCTACCTTTACTTTGGGGGACAAAGAAGAGATAGCTCCTTTTAGAGTAGGGAAAAAAGAAAAAGATTGGATGAACAATCACAAAAGATTTAAAAAAACACTTGCTGGGTTTTTATAAATATGGGCTTGAATTTACAAGAGAGCATGGTGAAGAATGGAAAGACTCTAGCCGTTGCAGAGTCTTGTACAGGTGGTTTTTTAGCACACTTGATTACAAAGCATCCGGGAGCTTCTCAGTATTTTTTGGGGTCATTTATTACCTATTGTAACGAGCTGAAAAAATCTATTTTATTTGTTAAAGAAAATACCTTGCAAGAGTTTGGGGCCGTTAGCGAGCCTGTGGTTCTTCAGATGTTAGAGGGGATTTTTCAGATTACAAAAGCGGACTTTGGAATAGCCGTATCAGGAATAGCAGGTCCTGATGGGGGAAGTGAAGAAAAACCTGTTGGGACAATTTGGATTGCCCTAGGAGAAAGAGAAAAAACTCCCAAGACCGTTCATTTACAGCTTCAAGGGGATAGAAGTAGTATTATTTATGAAGCGGCCAGCTTTTCTCTTAACGCCTTGTATAAAAAAATACATTCTAAAGAGAATTAGTAAAAACTTAATTTTATCCATATAAATAAATTTTTTCTATCTCAGTCTTAATCTTCTTTATGCTAAAATTTTAGAAAAAAACTTACCCGTTAGAGAGTATGGTCATAGAAATTACAAGTATACAAAATCCAAAAGTAAAGTTTGCTGTAGGATTAGCAGATCGTAGAGATCGAGATAGAAGTGGACTTTTTCTTATAGAAGGATTTCGAGAGATTACAAGAGCTTTGCAAGGTGGCGTTGCTATAGAGCAAGTTTTTTTTGCGGAGTCTTTGTTTTTAGGACATAACGAACCTGCCCTTTTAGATGAGATACAAAAAAGAGGGGCTACCCTTTTTTCTTGTAAAGAGTCTGTCTTTAGGAAGATTTCATACAGGGATCGTCCGGATGGACTAGTGGCAATAGCTAGGCAAATGAATACTTCTTTTGAAAACTTTTGTGAGGCATTTTCTTCTGAGAACCCCTTTCTTCTTGTAGCGGAAGGTATCGAAAAACCAGGGAATCTAGGAACGATTCTTCGTTCTTGCGATGCTGTAGGAGTAGATGCTGCCATTATTTGTGATCGCTGTACCGACCTTTTTAATCCTAATGTTGTCAGAGCTAGTGTGGGGACCTTATTTACACAACCTATTGTGGAAGCTAAAGGACAGGAGTTATTAGCTTGGTGTAAAAGTAAGGGAATTCAAGTAGTGGCAGCAACTCCTCAGGCAGAAAGAGAATTTACAGAAACCGATTTATCAGGTCCTCTTGCAATTTTAGTGGGAACAGAACAGCTAGGCCTTTCAAAGCTATGGATGGAGTCTGCAGATATCCAAGTTAGTATTCCCATGAGAGGAGCTGCTGATTCTTTAAATGTGGCTACAGCAACGACATTACTTTTATATGAAGTTTTAAGACAAAGAAAACAAAAAGGTTTGCATGGAGATTCTTTACGCCGATAACCATCTCGTTATTGTGAATAAGCCCTTTGGGATTCCTACAGAGTCTACAGAAGAGATGAGCTTAGAAACATTAGTGAAGTTGTGGGTTAAAGAAAAGTATGACAAGAAAGGAGAGGTCTTCTTAAGGGCTGCACACCGACTCGATAAGTCAGCAACCGGTATTGTTGTCTTTGCTAAAACTTCAAAAGCTTTAGAAAGGTTGCATGAGTCTTTTCGAACAAGGCAAGTACAAAAGACCTATCTAGCTTTGGTAGAGGGGGAGTTAAAAGAAGCAAGTGGCCTTTTTGAAGATTATCTACTTAGAAAAGAATACCGTTCTTCTATATGTGATGAGGCTCATCCATTAGCTAAAAAAGCAGTCTTGTCGTATAAAGTGCAAAAAAAGCTAAGGGGCTACTCCTTAGTAGAGATCGATTTACATACAGGCCGTTATCATCAGATCCGTATCCAATTTTCTTCTAGAGGGCATCCCATTGTGAATGATGCTAAGTATGGGGCGAGTCGGATAGAGAAGACTCATCATATCGCTTTACATCATACAAAAATACAGATCGTACACCCTGTTTCTAAGGAAATACTTACTTTTGAACAGAGGATCCCTGAGGATTGGGAGGACTTTATAAATCATTTTTCAAGATTTCTTGTATAGTTCTTCAGCAATTTGCACAGCATTTAGGGCTGCACCTTTTAAAAGTTGATCCCCTACGACCCAAAGGTCTAGAGTGTTTTCTTGAGAAAGATCTTTTCGAATTCGTCCACAAAAGACAGAGTCTTTTCCCGTAGCGTCGATAGGCATGGGAAAACGATTTTTGGAATAGTCCTCTAGGAATTCTATTCCCGGTGCATTTTGGAGTGCGTGGTAAGCTTCTTCTGGGGAGATAGGATTGTGAAATTCCGCATTAATAGATTCTGCATGAGATCTTAGCACAGGAACCCTGACACAAGTAGCTGCAATTTGTATAGAAGGGTCTTGAAGGATTTTTCTTGTTTCCTTTAGTAATTTGATTTCTTCTTCTACATACCCATTGTCCTGTAAAGGGGAGTTATGAAGAAAGAGATTAAAGGCATAAGGGTGGGGGATGACAGTTCTTTCATAAGAGGTTCCTTGTAGGTGAGCAAGAGTTTCTAATTCGAGATCTTTCATAGCTCGCAGCCCAGCTCCACTTGCGGCTTGATACGTGGAAATGACAACTCTTTTGAGTTTGGCTAAACGGTGCAAAGGGGATAAAGCCATCAGCATTAAAATTGTTGCACAGTTAGGATTAGCGATAAGGAGTTTGTGGTTTTTTAGAGCTTCTGGATTAACTTCAGGAATAACAAGAGGGGTGCCTTCATCTAGTCTAAAAGCAGAGCTATTGTCGATGACAATCGCCCCTTCCTTAGTAGCTAGAGGGATATATTTTTTAGAGGTGAGGCTTCCTGCGCAAAAGAAAATAAGATCTAAAGAAGAGGCAAAGGAATCAGAGAGCTCTTCAACTACAATTTTATCCTCTCCAAAAGGAAGAAGGGTATTTGCCGAGCGAGGAGAAGCAAAACACTTTAGACTTTTAACAGGAAAATTTCTTTTTTTGAGAAGTTTAAGGATTTCTAATCCTACAGCTCCCGTAGCGCCTACAAGACCAATATTTAATTGTTTCATAAAAAATCTTTAATTATTTTTTTAACCCATTGTAACTCTATAGATCGATTTAGGGCAAGCTCTTTGAAATAACAAAATTGAGTGAAAAAATTATTTTATTAATATAGGATAATTTGCCACCAAAGTGGTTTTGTTATATGCTAGTGGAGACAGTTTTTATTTTTTAGGTTTTTTTATGAGACAAGACATTTTAACTTCTTTGCAAGATGGGATT
>CANNLR010000028.1 GCA_947505635.1 Chlamydiota bacterium | reverse complement strand
CATCTTTTGTAACGATGCTAAAGGATCAAAATCTTCTTGATAAGGAATCGAAAAATAGGCCTTACATTCTTTTTCTATCATCTCTTTTATAGAACTATTTCTTAAAGAGGGGAAAATCTTTACCCCTTCCTGCCTTTTTATCTTTTCTATATCTTGACTAAGAACAGCGTCTGCCAGATCTTGAAGTTCCACTTTCTCCATTCTTACACTTTTTTGCAGTAGCGTCACAGGAACCGAAAAGTCATTAGCTAGATCAATTAAGTCAGCAAAAAAACCTCCTGATTCTACAGGAGGGAGCTGATCTTTATCCCCCATCAAAACAACTCGTCCCCCTTCTTGTAAACTAGAAAGTAATCGAACAAATAACTTCGCATCCAACATAGAAGCTTCATCGATAAGCAAAAGGTCTGCAAAAAAGCTTCTTTGAAAAGTGTCTTCATGAAAGCCAACCTTCAAAAAAGAGTGTAAGGTCCCACAAGTCACCCCTTGCAATGAACCCAATTTGCTCATCATATTTTTTTCTAAAAGAGCAGCAGCCTTGCCCGTTGGAGCAGCTAACCGAACTCTCACGTGAGCTCGTTCCTTTTCAGGCAGAGCTTTAAAAAACGATTGGATAATTTCAATAGCCGTAAAAGTTTTTCCAGTCCCTGGACCTCCTGAAATCACACTGATGGAAGAACTTAAAGCCCTTTCTAAGGCAAGACCTTGTAGAGCATTACAAGTTAAACTAGCCTCTATTGGAGCTAAAATAAGAATGGGAGATTTTTCTTGTAAACGCTTAATCTGCGTTAAAAATTCTTTTTCCAAAAGCCAATTTTTTTGTAAGTATAATCGATTTTTAAAAAGACAAATAGGGGAGGTAGGGATTTTGTCCTGCTCTGTAAGTTCTTCGTATAAAAAAGAAGGAAGCTCGAAAAAAGCTTTTATTAGCTCTTCTTCTAAAGCATAGGCCTCTTCTTGATCTGCTGTCAAAATAGAAGGAGGGGGGCTCATTTTATTTTCTATTACTTGAAGGCAAAGATGCCCCTGCCTTGCCATAGCAAGTAAATAACATAGTAATAATCTAGAAGAGCTATCTTCATCAGAGGCTACGATTGTTTTTGCAAAATACCAATCAATTGGAGAGAAAATCTCTTTTTCTAGTAAGACTCCTATTCTTCCTTCCATAATAAGTCTCCTTTTTCTACAGCTCTAGCAAGAGAGATTTCAGGATGAAAAAACAAAGGCTTTTTTCCTCTTAAAAAAAAGTAAATGGCTCCTCCAAAGATTTGTCTAAAAGGTCTTTTATCAAAAAGAGCCAAATATTTTTTAATCGCACAAGAGTAAATAGCTGCTTGCAAATCATATTGATGTTCTTGCATACACTGTTGCATCTTCTCTTTCGTATATTCCTCTTCTTCTACCCCCAAAGCATTCGTTTTCCAATCTAAAAGAAAATATCTACCTCTATATCGAAAAATAAGATCAATAAAGCCTTTTAACAAAGAGTCTCCTATAGGATATAAAAATTCCATTTCAAGTTGCATGTCAGAAGTCGGAATCTTTGCTAATATAATTGTTCCCCATTCTGTTTCAATGGGGGTCTGTAAGGACTCACTCACTATTTCTAAAACAGACTCTTCTTTCCCTTCCAAAATAGAACCTTTGCAATGGTCTAAAATGGATGTTAAAATCCTAGAAGGAGATTCTTGATGTAAACCCGCTTTACATAACTTCTCTAAGATTTCATGAATGATTGTCCCTGTTTCGGCTCCTAATGGAAGAGTATATGATTCTAAAGAAAGCTTATTTTCTACATAAAAAGGTCCAGGATCTTTCTTTTTTTCTTCACTTAAGGAAGTAAAAGAAAAAGAAAAACTCTCTTTAAACGAAAGGCTACTCTCAACAGGAGGGAGCAAAACAGCCTCTTTAAAAAGAGGCTTGCTACAGGCTTTAAAAGGAGCACATTCATAGGTAATACTAGCTTCTTTGCCTAAAAGATCTAATTGTGGGATAATATTTTCTCCCATAAATGATCCTATTTTTTGATAGACTTTAGAAAAATCATAGTGATCAAGCCCCCTCCCTCCAAAAAAAAGCTCTATAGGAGCCGCAGTCCCTTCTAAGACCTCTTTTTCTTTACTCCCCAACGTAATAGGAATATAGACCCTTTCTTTAGCTCTTGTAAGAGCTACATAAAGTTGACGCAATTTCTCTGCATCTATTTCTTCTATATGGGAAATACATTCTTCCCCTGATCTTAAAGCAGCTATTTCTCTTCCTTCATCCAAACGGACCGATATATAATCTTCTTTCCCTGCGTATCTAGATCCCAAGGCTAAGGCAAAGACAACATCAAATTCAAGGCCCTTACTTTTATGTAACGTCATAACATGAACTTGATCTTCTTCTTGCTCAAAAAACTTTTGTAAAATTTCAGAAGACTTCATCTCTTGCAATTCTTCTAAAAATGAAAAAAGGACTTTAGCTTCATACAGACCTTCAGGACAATGTTCTAAAAGAATTTGAGAAAGTTGCCTCATAGCAAAGTAGATCTCTCCTTGTCCCTTAGCTAGTAGAGCTTCAGCAACTGTTTGATCCTTGTCTTTCGTAGGGCTAAAAAGAAAATCGCTAAAAAAGGCTCCAAACCCCTTATATCCAATTTGTCTTGCAGATAAAGCAAAATACTCTCTAGCTTTTTGTAAAAAGGGATTTTCCCAAGAACCTTGTATGTCCTCTTCTGAGTAGCCAATTAAACTTCCCCCTAAAAACTTTTTTAAAGAACTTATGTCGGAAGGTTTAATCAAACAAGCTAAAAGCTCTTTCATCTCTTCAAAGGCTATCCCTTTGACATCTAAGATCTTTTGCATCTGACAGGGAATATCATATTGAGAAAGTATTGCCTGCACTCGATCTGCTTGATAACGATCCTTTACAAGGACTGCTACTTGCTGATAGTGGAGTCCATTTTCTTTTCGTAGTCGAAGAATTTCTTGTGCTACATAGGGAATTAAACTCTTTTCTTCTGTCTCTATACTAGGCCACTGTCTAGATTTTTGTTGTTTTTCTTCTTCGACAAAAAAATGAATTCTTCCTTTATCTGCATCTTGAAAAGAAGAACAATAATCCACTCTATGGGCAACTTTTCTAATAGGCAAGCTTTCTGAAGAAAGAGGTAATGACATCCAATCTTCTGGAATATTAAAGGAAAAAAGAATATTTAACGCCTCTACTAAATCTGGATGCGCACGAAAATTAGTCCCTAAATGGAAATGGTGATCTTGTGCAAAAAAACCCTTAGCTTTTAAATAAATATAGACATCTGCATTCCTGAACCCATAAATGGACTGTTTGGGATCTCCCACAAGGTACACAATAGGACACGGCTTTTTTTCTTCTAGAAAAAGTGTCTGAAAAATCTCCCATTGATCTGCATCTGTATCTTGAAATTCATCAATAACAAGAGCCCTATATTTCCCCCTTACTCTTTCCATAAAAGAAGGCTCTTGTAAAGCTTTCGTTAACTGCTGGATAAAATCATCTGGAGCAAAGCAAGACCGATCTTTTTTACCTTTCTCATAATACTTTTTACAAGCGTTCGACACCTGTAAAAGGAGTACATTAAGATCTGTAGCTTCTTCATGAAGCTCCACAAACTGATGCAGTTTTTCAAAAAGTCCCGGGTTGAGATAAGGGAGCTCTTTTGTCTTAGATTGCAAAGAAATTTTATCTAAAAATAACTCTTTTTCTTTAAGCAAAGCATCCCATTCAGAAAAAGAACAACTTCCCTTTTCTACTTGAGAAAAAATACCGTCTACTTGTCCTGCCCATTTTTTTGATTTAAAAAGCCTGGGGGCTATCAATCCATAATCATGCCAAAGATCTTGTACAGAAACTCTTGGCAACGAAGCTAAGATCTCATTCCAAACGCCCCAAAGTTCTTTTGCCGTCTTGTAAGTTCGAATTATTTGCCCTCGATCCAACAGCTTCATAATGACTTTAGAAAGTGCTATACTATTTTTTGCTACATGCTTTTGTGTGCAAATTTTTTTTATCTGTGTATTAGAAAGAAGGTCTTCTTCAAGACCTGTTCGTAAAAAATCTTGAATATACTTTGTAAGTTCTTCTGTAGGATCCAAAATTTCAGAAGAAGCTGCATTAAAAAATCTCGCTTCAAAAGCAAATTCTTGTAAAACACTTAGAGCAAACCCATGAAGGGTAAAAATCTGCGCTTTTTCAAAAGAAAAACAGGCCTCTTCAACTTTACGCCTTGCAACTTGTAGCGCCTCCTTGCCTTGGGAAAAGATCTTTTCTAGATACCTAGGCCCCCCCTTCCCTTCTTGTAAAGCTAAAGATACCCTCATCAGATTTTGATATATGCGAGCCTTTAATTCTCTTGTAGCGGCCCTTGTAAATGTAACAACTAAAATCTGATCGATTGTAATGGAGTCTTTTGACTCTAGGAGGAGTCTTGGAATAAGATTTTCTATAGCAAAAGTCTTTCCCGTCCCAGCTGATGCCTCCAAAAAATAACGACCCAAGATATTTGTATTTGGATCTAGTACATCAAATGTCTGCATGATCTTCTCCTACATCTTGTAAAAAAAGAGAAAACACCTCAGCCCATTGCTCTTTCCACTCTTTTTGAATATGTGCTGGACAAGGAGAAATATCTCTTTTTTCAATCCACTGCTCATAGGGGTCTGAAAAACCTATGTCATAGGAAGAAGGCATCATCTTTTTCTTCCACTCATCGTCATTAGATTCTAGTAAAGCCATCGAAAGCTTTGGATGAATGGGACATGGCTCTTGCAATGATCTAAAATATAATTTGAGATATTTAGCCAATTCCTTGTGAGGATCTTCCGGACAAATAGATAGACTCTTCCCTTCTTGAACAAATAAACACTCTTTTTCCCATCCAAACTTTTCTGCTATGCAAAGAAAAATCAAAAAAGAAGGCCATAAAATAGCGTACTCCTCTTTCTTTTTTTTCCCAAGCCAGAGCAATCCTTTAGCTGAAGCATAAGAAAGGTGCCCTAAAATAGCAATGGAGCCCATCCCTTCAACGTCAATCCTAAGAGGAGGCCCAACAACTCGATCCGATCTTTTTTCCCATTTATGAGCCCCATCAACTAACTCAATAGAAAACAAGTTTTCTTCAGACAACCCAAAACACTGTAAAGATTCTTGCCACTTTGCAGTTTCTTCTAGTAAATCTTTTTCTGCCACTCTTCCAAGGCTTCCTAAAGGCAACTCTCCACTTTTTTTTGCCATATTCACAGCATCTTCTAAAGTGTTTCCTAACGCTCTTTTAATAATTTTTCTCTGCATGATCGGAGAAAGAAAAAATTCTTTATCTTCTTTAGCTGAAAAAGCAAAAAAAACACCCAACTTCTCTTTAAAGTAAAATCGAACAGGATTTTTAGCAAAATCTTGTATTTTACTAATGTCCACAGTGATGTGCTGGAGGGATTCTTTTTTTTGCTCTATTTTTCTTTGCCATGAAGGGAAAAAAGGAGCGAAAAATTCTTTTTTCTCTTGATAATAACTTTTTGCCAAAAGATACGACAGAGGAGAAAAATTTTTATGTCCACTACCTGATTGGAAATACTCCTTTGCGAAACTAAGCGAAGGGTGTTTTCTCTTAAAAACTTCTGAAGGTTTTTGCTTGCTTGCCAAAAAGAAAAATCTTGTATCTAAATAAATAAACAACTCTTCTATCATCCTACATGGACCTTGATTTTTCTGATCTTTAGAGGAAATCCTGGGATAGCTAAAGATCAAAGAAGACCTTGCGTGGAGCAAAAGTTCCAAAAATATATACCTACTCTGATCAGGTATTGAGGGGGTTTCTTTATATTTTATAGATTCTTCTAAACAAAAAACTTTCTGGGGTCTTGGAATAGATTCTTCATCACAACCGAGCACATAAATAACCTTAGCAGGGTAAGCACTTCCCATTTCTAAAGAAATAAACTTTATAGCCTGTAAATGAGAGCTTTGAAATGATTCTTTTTTTTGCTGAAAATGGTTTTCTACTACTCTAAAAAAACTGCTAAAGGGCATTAAGAAGTTTGCTATTTCCTTTAGATCTTCTCTCAAAGTCTCTAGGTCTCTTAATAGGGCCTCTTCTACTTTGCTTGAAGTAAGATATGTACCATTCCATTTTTGCAAAAAACAGACCCAATCTGAAAAGGTTTTTTTTGCTTCTTCATAAATAGGTCTTAGATCTTCTTTCATCCCTTCTATAGCATGGATAAATCGTCCCAACAACTCTGCTTGTGTCCATTCTATTGAAATAGAGGCTTGGCTACCTTCAAAAGCCAAGCCATGAAGAAGTCTTTTTATTCCTTCTTCCCAGGTCCCTCCTGCTATAGGATCTAGTAACGGGGACCCTTCAGGGCTAGTCTTTTGTAAGCAATAACTCTTATGCTCTAAAGATAAACCCCAAAGAACATGAACTTTTTCAGCCCATCTTCTAAGACAAGTAAGGTCTTGTTCCGTAAAGTTCCATCTATTCATGACCGAGGGGATGGAAAAGAAAGTAAAAACACTTTCTAAAGCAAATCTAGCTTCAACCATAGGAAGAAAAGAAAGAATCCCTTGCCTTGGATCTTTATCTGAAAAAAGCCCATGCACGGAATAAGAAAAAGAAGAAGCCTTAGAGCCAAAAACTGTATGGATATAGGGAAGATAAGACTTAAGATCTGAAGCTAAAACTAAAACATCTTTAGGCTCTATGTCAGATCCTTGCATTACCTCTTGCAAAGTCTGTAAAAGAATTTCTACCTCCCTTAACTTAGAAGGAGCTGTAATACATAATAAAGATACATCGTCTAAAGAGAGATCTCTTTTTTCTTCATTTTCATCTTCTAAGTCTAGAAGACTATTTTGTATATGTCCCAAAACACCTTGAGTATGGTTCTTTTGATATCGCTCTTCTAAATAACATTCCATCTGTCCAAAACGGGCAAGTAAAGATCTTCCTGCCCTTCCCCAGTTAGCAAGTAGCGGATGTGTTTTTGTTAAGAAAAATCGAAGCTGTTCTTGAACTTGGAGGCGAACCCTTCCTTTTTCCATCTTTTTCTCAAGATAGATTCTTTCCCTATCGCTACAGAGATCTTCCCAAAACATTTCGCTCGGAGAAAGAAAATAAAATTTCACAGAAAAGTTACAAAAAAAATCATAAAAATGAGAGGGGATATGAGAAAATCCAAATAGATGAATGATACCTTGGCCTCCTTCTTTTTTAGAAAGGACCAGGGATAAAGAATTCCACTGCGGGAATCTAGAAAAGACTCTTTTCCAGATTTCTTGCTTCCATCCTTTATTTGCTAGAAAATGCAAAAGAGCTTTAGATTCAAATACTCCATATTCATAAAAAAGATGGGCTAACTCCGAAGCTATCCACTGTACTTTTTCTCCCTTTTCTTCAGAATCTATATATCGCCTTATATCCGCAAAAAACTCACAAGAAGACTCTTCTTGCAAAATAGTACATATCTCCTGCTCTATGGCAAAAGAAAGGGCCATTTCTGAGGGGAATTGTTCTTCTCCTGAGGCTAAAAGGCTATTCACCCCTTCCATCAATACCTTGTACTCAACTCCCGCAGAGACGCTCCAGTTAGGATGTTTAGCAAAAAAAGCAGTTAAATATGATTTAAGTCCGTGATGGGGGAGTATAACGATACGTTTAGCAAAAGGATCTGCTCCATTTTGCCAAAGCTCTTCTCCTAAATTCTCCGCCAGCTGCTCTAGTTGGTTGCTAAAATACACGGTAGGTCGTTTTTTTTCTGCCATACCTATATTTTTTTCCCCTCTACAATCAACACATACTCGCTCCAAGAAACTTTATCTACTGTATCAGGAGATGCCTGCATCTCTAATAGATAATTTCGGAGTAATTCAGTAAAAAAAAGAGATCGTTTCTCCTCAGGTAAATATTTTCCATGAGGAAGCCACTGCTCTATCCACGCTTGAAGTTTTTTCTTATTCTCGTGAATAGACTCATGATGTAAATAATGAATTGCTTCTACATGGAATCCAGCTTCTATCATTAACTTGCGATATGTTTCCATATCAAATACTTGCTGAGGATTGATAAAACCAATAAAATCTTCCTTCCAAATATCTACCATTTTTAGCAAAGCTTTATAAAAAGGCAATCCTTCCTTTGAAGGAGCTAAAACCAAATGAATGTGTCCTTGAGGTTTAATATGACGGCAAATGTTTTGTAAGGCGATTTTTTGCTCTTTAATCCAATGCATCACGTGAATGGCTACAACATGATCAAACTGTTCATCCAAAAAGAAATTTTCTGCTGATCCCTCGTAGAAAGTAAGGTGATTCTCTTCGTATGTATCTTTTGCCTTTTTCAACATAGAAGAAGAGGGGTCTATACCCACTACTTTACCAAATGGCACCTTGTTTGCTAAAAGGGCTGTAATTTTTCCATCACCACACCCAATATCCAAGATGCTCTCATCTCCTTGCAATGAGAGTTTCGATAATAAATGCTCTGCATGAGATAGTTGAACTGAGGAGTTCTTTGCATAATCAGTTCCGCTCCATTGATCTGAAAAAAGTCCAATCGATAAACAAAAAAACAAACAAAAAAATCTCTGATATCGCATTCTTGATCTCACATTTTTCCTCTAGCAGCTTTACAGAATATACCGTATTTAGACTTTTTCTCTTATAACGAAAATTCAATTCCTTTTGGCGTTCCAACATAAATGCAATAACGGATGCCTGGTATGATTGAATAAACTTCATCAAGAGGCCTAATAGTCAAGTGAAGTGTCTCGCCAACCCTCGCCCTCATTTCCTCATCTAAAAGAAAGACCTGTAGGGCGGCTCCTTTTTTTGTTTTCCCAGCCATTTCACTAAGGGCTTTATCAACTCTTTCAGGAGGAAGTTCCTAAAGGGGAGCTAGAAAAAAAGTTATGAGTTCTGGATATAATTTAAAGCGCATTACTTCAAATTATTATCTTTTTTACAAAAAAACCTTCTATTAATCCAAAGAGACACATGGACCAAGCTTAGTAAAACAGGAACCTCAACTAAAGGCCCAATGACAGCAGCAAAAGCTTGTCCGGAATTAATACCAAAAATGGCAATAGATACAGCTATAGCCAATTCAAAATTATTTGATGCCGCCGTAAAGCTTAATGTTGCAGACTTCGCATAACTAGCCCCCGCTTTATAAGAGATGTAAAAAGAAAGTAAAAACATAAGGAGAAAATAAATACTTAAAGGGAGCGCGATCATTAAAACATCAAAAGGAAGTTGTAAAATGACCTCTCCTTTCAAAGAGAACATTATTAGAATAGTGAATAAAAGTGCAACGAAAGTAATGGGAGAAATGAGAGGCAAAAGAACATTCTCATACCACTGGATTCCTTTGCATTTAATACCAATAATTCTAGTGATAATCCCAGCAAAAAAAGGAATGCCTAGATAAATAAAAACACTATACGCTATTTCTCCTACCGAAATGTTTACAACACTTCCTTTAAGTCCAAAAAAGACAGGAAATACCGTAATAAATACATAGGCGTATATTGGGAAAAATAGGATTTGAAAAATAGAATTAAAAGCCACAAGCCCTGCGCAGTATTCTCTATCTCCTTTTGCTAAATCATTCCAAACAATAACCATAGCAATACATCTTGCTAAGCCAATAAGAATAAGACCTACCATATAGTCAGGATAGTGAGGTAAAAATATTATCGCTAACGCAAACATTAGAATTGGGCCGATAAGCCAATTCTGGACTAAAGATAGGATAAGAACTTTAAAATCAGAAAAAATGCTTCCAATGCATTCGTACTTAACTTTAGCAAGAGGTGGATACATCATTAAAATAAGACCCACGGCTATGGGAATATTAGTCGTTCCAAACTGAAGTTTATACATTATCCCTTGAATGTCGGGATAACAATACCCTATTCCGACACCCATCAACATAGAAAGAAAAATCCAAAAAGTTAAATATCGATCTAAAAAAGAAAGATGTCTTATAGGTTTAATAGAAACACTCTCTTTTCTAAATTTTTTTCAAAAAACATGTTTTCAAAACAATGGTGGTTTTTCCTTCGCGACACTCAATTTCTTCTTCACTATTTGTTAAGCGAATGTTCTTAAATGTCTTACCTCTTTTAAGAACAATAGAAGATCCTTTTACCTTTAGATCTTTAATCACATGTACAGAATCTCCTTCAACAAGAAGAGTTCCATTGCTATCTTTTACATCCATAATCCTCACCTATATTATTTAGATCTTATTTTCACAAAGTAAAAGATTTCAAAGCAAGGTTTCTTTATAAAAAACAAACATTACATTTTCAGCTCGCCTAGTTATCTAAAACTTGTTAGAGTCAAAATAAAAAGATGGTTTTATGCTAACAGTCCTCAAGCGAATTATAAAAAAACATCAGTCTAAGGGGCTTTCCTTTTTTGCAAAATATAGAAAAGGAACCTTTTCCTTTATTTGCTTAAATACGGCACAGTTCTTTGGTGTCTTAAATGACAACATATATAAATTACTTGTAATTTTCTTCCTTTTATCTGTTTTAGAAACAACAAAACCAAGTGTCATTTTATCTGTTGCAGGGGCTCTTTATGTTATCCCCTTTCTCCTATTTTCTTCTGCAGCAGGCATATTAGCTGACCGCTTTAGTAAACACAGACTCATACAGATTTTAAAGGGAACAGAAATTCTCATTATGATCGCAGCTATATGGGCTTTTTATACAAAAAGTCCCTATGGCTGTTACTTCCTCCTTTTTTTATTAGCTAGTCATAGCGCTGTTTTTGGACCCTCTAAATATGGCATATTACCCGAACTTGTAGAAAAAGCAGGCTTACCCAAAGCAAATGGGCATATTACAGCTTTCACTTACTTTGCAATGATTCTAGGTACTTTTCTAGCCTCCTTCTTTACAGAAATTTCGGGGGGTAATTTTATGATTGGAATCTCCTTTTGCATATTCTTTTCTATCATAGGATTTATTGCTTCTTTGGGAATTCAAAAGACTTCAGTACAAAAGTCCTCCAAAAAAATCAGTTTTTTCTTTATTGGAGAAATTTTACAAACTATCCAAGAATGTCGCTCTTCTCCTCTTCTGCTCCCTTGTCTTTTTGGATCTGCTTATTTCCTCTTTATAGGGGCCTTTACGCAATTAAACATCATTCCTCTCGCAATGAGTGCTCTCCATCTTTCTGAGTATGCAGGAGGGTATCTATTTTTACTGACAGCAGTCGGGATTGCTATTGGATCTATTCTTTGCGGCAAATTCTTGAAAAAAAAGCCTAGTTTAGGGTTATCTTGCTCTGCAGGATTCGTCATAGCTCTAATTTTTATCTTAATCGCCATTTTCAGCCCTTTCCTCATTCCTGTAGCTACCTTACTGGCGCTCCTTGGAGTATTTGGAGGAACGTTCATTATTTCTTTTGACACTTTTATTCAAAGCAATAGTCTTGAAGGGAAAAGAGGGCAAACTATAGCTGCTGCTAATTTCTTAAGTTTCTTCGGAGTTTTACTCGCATCCCTTTACCTTTACATTTCAGGAGACATCTTAGGTTTATCTGCCTCTAGCACCTTTTTCTGTATGGGAATTCTTACACTGCTAATTTCTTGTTTACTTTCTTTATCCTTACTCGAAGTATTTCTGCCCTTTATAGCAAGACACTCTTCTTTTTATAATAAAATACCCATTATAGACCCCTCACGCTCCTTAGAAAATGGTTTTATCTTTATCATGGAAACAGGGAAACTTCCTCTTCTATGGACCCTTTATAAACACTGTCAAAAAAGCAATCTCATCCTTCTTTCAGAAAAAGATACTTTTCTCTTGAAGCTTTTAGGTCTAATCCCCAGCATCCACTTTCTTCCCTCTACCTCTTCCATAGAAGAAGTAATTCGCAATGCTAAATCCTTACAAAAAGAAGATCTTTCTTTTTGTGTTATTTTAAATAAGCCTTTTCCTGAAGAAAGTTACAAAAGCACTTTTTCTTTTTTTCCTTTTAAAGAAGAGTCTGCTTACTTAGTCAGACTACAAACTAAAGAAGATAATACTCATACTATAGGGATCAGTTCTCTATAAGGTGCGTTGCAGCTTTAACGGAAAGAAGGATGTCTTTTGCAAGATCGGGTCTTCCCCCTCTATAAACTATAGATAGGACTTCTGTTTTTCTTGTAACCGAAGCTCTTAAAGCAGCTGCAGTTCCTGTAATAGCACAAAAAAGCCCTAAAGGAGGGTCCTTGAGCTCTTCTACTTGGATCAATAATACATTATTAATAAACAAAAAAAACAAAACTTCAAAAAATTTCACACGCTATTTTTTGTAGTTTTTCTGGAAACGAAATGCTTTACAAGGGCTAAAAAAGCCTGTTTTTCAACCCTTGTAAAAATAGATTAGAAGTTATAGATGAATTCGATTTCGTACTGTTTAAATCGTTTAGAAGGACCAATATCATGATCTAACGTTACAGATTGTGACCACTGTTGCTGTAAGTTGATATTGTTTGTAATCAAATAGTTCAATGTTACAGTCGCTCCGCGATAGTTCACATTACCTCCGGCTGTTCCACGAGTATTAGCATCACCTGTTCCATCATCATTTTCTGTATAGAAGCCTGTGTCTGTCGAATTACCAATGCCGATGCCGTCTGCATCAAAGTTTGGAACGCATTGAGCAGCAAGCCACTGATAGTTCGCATCAATAGCCCAGTCACCTTTACGCTTTAGCTCTCCAATAGAAAATCCAACGTAACTACCCCAATTAGCTTTTTGATTATTTGTAATTGGGAGTCTCTTAGCTTTAAAGTTATATAATCCTGCTGTATAGAATGTGATCTCTTTTTTCAAAAAATCTGGGTAAAACTTGTACCCTAGAATCATTTGAGAAACAATAAAATCAAAACGCTTTTGGGCAAGATCGTTATGCATATTTTTTGTAGCCCAATCAATTAAAGAAATTTTTGTGTAAAATCCAGATCCGGCAATGTCCATAAGACCCGTTTCGCCTACATAACCAAATTGATCCTTTGTATCGTTAATAATGAATGTTCCTAGATGAACATAGAAATCTCCCACTTGCTCAAAAGACTGATCATATTTGGCAAGGGCTCCATCAAAAAAAGAATCAAATTGTAATTGTGAATCGAAGATGTTGCCAAGTTTTTTTCTTCCTAATTCAAAGTCCACATAATAGCTGTCTCCTTGGAAAGCTCTTGCTCCAAAATAAGCTCTTGATAGTTTTATTTTATCGGTGGTTCCGCTAATAATCCCTGCACGATCATTAAACTCTAATTTGATAGAGGCCCAAGTTGCATCAGATCTATAATCCATCATCAGCCTAGCATTTATATCAAATCCTCTAGAAGGGAATGGTTCTTTAGTTTTTTCATTAAGGATTGATGGATTACCCCTTATACTAATGCCATCAACTGTTTCACCCGTTGCTTTAAATTTAGTTCTCACCTCTCCGCTAATAGAAAGATTGCCCCCAATTTCTTTAACTGTGACCTGTCTTTTTATATTAATCCACTCACGAAGGGCCCGGACATCCACATCATTATCATTACTTCGTTCAATCGTGTCTCCATAAAGAGAAGGGGAAAGGGCGCAAAGGGAAGTTGCTGCTAAGCATGCAAAAGATCGTAAATTTTTCATAACTCTATTTCCTAATCAAAAAATCAAAATGTGAGAACCTTTATAAGACTTTTGGAAATAAAGAGCAACTACATACTATCTTTAAATCATCCCATGCAACTGAGCTGAAAGGTAAAATGGACTGGTTAGAAGCGTGTAACAAGAGGATTTAATTAGGTAATTTTTTACACTTACTTGAATGTTACTTGCGATCTAAAAATTAATACGATTGGCACAATAAAGTCGTTTTAAGGTCCTAAATAAGGTGTAAAATTTTTAGGCTCCCAGAGCTCTTCAATCAACTTTTTTCAGATCACAAAAACAACCCATCTTTAAATCAGTTATCTGAAGATGGGCAGTGCTTAAAAAATTGAATGCAGTCGTTTTTAAGCTGTTTTTGATCTATTGAGTTGTTCTATCCAAACCGAACTCAAAAGAGGCTCTGCAATCCATGTGTTTTTAAAAATAGAAGACACAAACCGAGCTGGCGTAAGAGAATTTCCTAATCGACTGAAAATATTTTGGGTTGCGCCATTTTCAGATAACATATTTCCAATGTTCTCAGCGACAACAAAAACCTCTCTACCCAAAACTGCTGCTGCTACTGCCCAAAGAGCCCCAATCGTTCCTAAAATAGGATAAGAAATAGCTGAGACTAAAGCGCTTACGGCGGCAACGGAGGTTACTACTGTACAAACGCCGGCGCCTACTTTTATTCCAAAATAGACTGCTCGAGTTATATTTCTTCTTTCCATTCCTTCGT
>CANNLR010000027.1 GCA_947505635.1 Chlamydiota bacterium | reverse complement strand
CTATTGTAGAAGAAAAGACAAGGCTTGGAGATTGGGAGCTCGATACAATTATAGGGGCTGGCCAGAGCGGAGCTATTGTATCTATGGTAGAAAGAACCTCCAAGTTAACCAAGCTTGTTAAGATTCCTTACAAAACTGCAGAAAATGTAGAGCAGGCACTAATTGAACGATTAAGCCCAGTCAGAGAATTTGTCCACACCTTGACTGCAGATAATGGCAAAGAATTTTCTAATCATCAAAGGGTTAGCTTTGAACTAGATGCTGGATTTTATTTTGCGAAGCCATATCACTCGTGGGAAAGAGGTCTTAACGAGCACACGAATGGACTTGTCAGGCAATATCTTCCGAAGGCAAAACGCTTTGATACCATTTCAAAAGAAGATCTTGAAAAAATAGAAGTATTGCTTAACAACAGACCACGAAAAGTGTTATACTTTGAAACACCATTAGAGGTTTTTAGTCGATTAACTACCGGATACTCATGTGTTGCACCTCGAGGTTGAAAGGGCCGATTTATTAACTTGGAGTGTTTTTGGGAAATTTACACCCATAGAAATCATGTTGACGTATTCTAATTTATTTTCAGGAACTCCTAGACTGCTAATTAATATTTTAGCTGTTTCATTTAAAACTTTTGTTGGGAGAGTCCCCTCCAAAGTAAAGCCGAATTCCCAAGTCTCAGGGGATCTTTTAAGGCCATAACTGTAATTAGATATATCGCGATTTCCTATCATTTTAGATAGAACGTCTACTAAAATTACGTCTAAGCTATCTTCTGAAAATCTAGTTCTTACTTCTCCTGCGCTAACTCTGTCAAGTTTTTCCATGAAATTATAGCCCTCTGGTATTGGGCTTATCGATCTGGCGGCCCTTGCCGCCTGTTCGGTTAATGGACCTCCTTTTCCTCCTAACTCCTCACCTGTTAAAGTATCGGATAAGACTATTTCAGGGGGAGATTGACCTCTGGAAGCTTTCTTAGCTGCAATGGCGTCATCCGAGTCTCTTTTATTGGGAAATGTTTCAGTAAGGTTGGGGGTGGTGGAGAGGCTCTGCCTAGGAGTTAAGTCAGTTGTGGATTCCAAAGTTTCCGCAGATGTTCGGCCTTGGGTTGAGAGGGGAGAGTTAGTATCTATTTCTTGATGTGATTGGGACATTGTTTCAGACTTTGCTTTGCCTGTGTCCAAGGATGATTCGCTGAAAGCACTCCTAGCTGCAATGGCGTCATCTTCAAAGTCATCATCCGAGTCTCTTCCGTCGGAAAGTCTTTCAGTAAAGTTGTGGGTGGTGGCTTTGCCTTTAGTGGGATTTGAGATAGCAAGATCTAGATAGTTTAATTGTTCATCAGAATTTGACTTTTTATTTTTCGGTATTAAACTTGAATCGTCTAAAGATCCAGTTTTGGATTTTTCTGATCCGCGGTCTTGTTCTGTCTTAAGAGGTCCTGCTCGGTCTTTAGAGAAAGTGGGAAGGGAATCTTGTGATTCGTTGAGATTATTAACTGGAGATTGAGATGCTTGATTTAATGGAGGTGGAATTTTAGCAATATGATTGATAAGGTTTAGATATTCTTTCGAAAGATCATCAGTGATATTTGGGTCGGCCAAGGCGTCTACGAGGGCATTTTGTATTTCGAGTAACTCATCTTTGTTTAAGCTACCTATTAGAGAGTGGACCTCATCTAGCTCGCCAGCCTGCACTAATTTGAGAACTCCTGCAGCTCTTAGTTTTGGTTGATCGAGAGATGATTTAGTTTGTGTTTCTAAGACAGTAGGGGGGCTTGATTCTTTAGAGATCGGTATTATCTCAGGTATTATCTCAGGATTTATATGAGGAGTCATCACAGGTGATGAGGGGGTATTGGTTGTGTTAAATGGAGCTTCTTGTGGGACATTATAATTGGAAGAAGATAAGACCTGTTTAGATTTATAGGGTGGTTCTGTTGTTGTAGACTCCACAGCTTTATGAAAATTCTGGAGGTGCTGCTGCCGTTCAGCTTTACTTTGTTCTGGAGGAGTGAGGGTATTGATTATGGCTGATAGAGGTCCTTGTTGGTCATTAGAAGGGGAAGCTTCGCGTATTAACTTCCCAAGTGTCTGAAAATTCAGGTTATAGGAATAGTCTTGAACGGTTTTTTGTAGTGTTTCTTGAGCTTGGTTTGTAGTGGCTGTGTTGAAGATAGCGAGGAATCTTTGTAAATATCCTGTGGGCTGTGCAGACGCTTTTTGAAGAAGATCCTTAAAGGCGTTTTCAATGTCAACGGAGGTTCCTTGAGGGAGTTTTTTAATTTCTGAGTAGATGGCGTGTATTTGAGAGTCAATAAGGGTTAGCTTAGTCGCAGGTTTCCATGTATGACCGAGTAAGGTGCTTGTATCCTTAATTTGAGAGAGTAGGGTCGCTGGAAGATTCGGCTGGGAACCTTCTACATTACTTGTCATAAAAATCTACAGTATATATTTAATGATAGCTAATTTTTTAAATTAATTTAAAATGATTAATATGTAAAGTAGTATTTTATTTATAACATCTAATGTGATTGTGCTTTTAGTAGATTTGAAAAAGATTTCTCCATAATAAAGGAGGGTAGAATAAACTGGGGAAATACACGAGATGCGTGAGATCTATGAATGACATGGACGGCTACTCCTTGCGTGTCAAGAATAGCACGGCAGGGAAGTCCAGCTTCTTTGATTTTTTGGACAAAATGAAGATCTTCTTCAAAGTTGTCTTGGGGATCAAAAGCTATAGTAGGATAGATAGAGCGGTGATAGACGTAAGAAAAGCCGTAGCCCCATAAGGACTTGGAGACAAAGGTATGATCAAACTCTTCTTGCCCTTTTATTGTGCTTAGGGGTCTATCAGCTTGTACTATGAAGTGGAGGTTAGATAAGGTAGTGGTATCCCAGTATAAAAAAGTTTGATGCTGCTCAGCGTAAATAAACCAGCTGGCCAGTTTAACTAAAGAGTAGTCTTCTTTTAAATTGTTAGTCATAAAACGAAGATAGTCAGGTGAGTAGAAATCATCATCATCAAAGTGGGCGATGATTTCTCCTTTAGCTTCTTTTAGTAACTGATTTCGTTTTTCTCCAATAGTGAGCCTTTTAAGTATGTGGGTATAGTGAACGCGGTCATCTTTTAGATGAGTAAAAAAGAAAGAGGGTTCAGGACTGTCATCAAGGATTAGTAATTCTTTTTTAGGATAAGTTTGTGAGGTGAAGCACTCGTAGAGTCTTTTGTGATACTTAGCCCGGCTAAAAGTTGGCGTTATAACGGAAATCAGCGGTTCTTTTTTCATAATAAGGAAATTCTCCATTTATAAAGCTATATATCAGGAAATAGCACGGCAAGGTAAATTGTGCAATTTTAAACTGCTTGCATCTCTTAGTCGCTCCATGGCATAATCTCTGTTTTTAATTAAGGGTTTTTCTGTGACAGGATTAAAATTTAAAGTAACGACTTTAGGATGCCGTACAAATCAGTATGAATCTCAAGCCTATATAGATCAGCTTCTAGCTATGGGATATACAAAAGCTAGTGAGTCAGAAGAGGCTGATCTTTGTATTGTAAACACATGTACTGTAACAGAAACAGCAGATACTTCAAGTAAACAGGTCATTCGTCAGTTGGTGAAGAAAAACCCTCATACACAAGTTATTGTCACAGGCTGCGCTGCAGAAAAAAATCCAGAGGCTTTTCAAAAGATGCCGGGCGTTTTACGCGTTGTCTCTAATAAAGAAAAAGAGCAGCTGCTTCCCTTAGCTTTTCCAGAAGAAGATTGGGCAGAGTTTGCTATTAAACAATTTGAAGCCCATACAAGAGCTTTTGTTAAGATTCAAGATGGGTGTAATTCTTATTGTACCTATTGCATTATTCCTTATGTCAGAGGAAGATCACGCTCTAGAAGAGTAGACGCCATCGTAGAAGAAGTGAAGACTTTGATTGCTAATGGCTTTAAAGAGATTGTTCTGACAGGGATCAATATTGGAGATTTCGATGGAGCTCCTGAAGAAGGAGAGTTGCCAACTCGTCTATCTGATCTTGTTAAGATCATTGATCGTGTAGAAGGGATTGAAAGGCTTAGGATCTCTTCTATAGATCCAGATGAAGTAGATGATGATCTTATGGATGCTGTTATTAATGGCAGATCTACTTGTCATAGTCTTCATATCGTATTGCAGTCAGGATCTAACGTGATCTTAAAGCGGATGAACCGTAAGTATACCTCTCAGATGTTTTCTCAAGCTGTTGAAAAGATGAAAACAGCTTCTAAGGATTTTACCTTCACAACAGATGTTATTGTAGGGTTCCCTGGGGAGACAGAAGAAGACTTTGCAGATACATTAGCTTTGATGGAACAAGTTCAGTTTGCTAAGGTGCATATGTTTCCTTACAGTAGAAGGGAGAAGACTCGAGCTGCCCTATACCCCAATCAGGTCTCTTCCGAAGTTATTCATGATAGAAAAAGAAAGGTCTTAGAGCTTGCTGAGCAAACTTCTTTTCTCTTAAGGCAAGAATATGTAGGTCGTACAATGAAGGTGCTTTTAGAAAGTTCTGAAAAAGAGGAAAAAACCTTTTCAGGTCATACGGAAAATTTCCTCCCGGTTTTTGTAGAGGGAGAAGGCCTTTCATCTAATCAAATTGTATCTGTAAAGTTAGTAGAAAATACCCCCAATGGACTAAAAGGAATTATTGTATGAAGATAACGATAGAAGATCGTCTCCAAGCTTTTTCACATAAGCCAGGTCATGAAGTACTAGTGCCAGGGACGTATTATAAATTAACGGTATACCCAACTTGTTTAGAATGTATGGATCTATGCGGCACTAAGAAAGCTTCTTTTTCTTGGGACCTAAAAGGGCCTATTTATCCTTTTACGGTAGAACAAGACTTAGAAAAATCTTGTGTTCGTATTTATGGGCAGAGCGCTCAAGGGTACTTCAGATTCCTTGTTAAAGCAGAAGAAGGCAATATTGTTATCCTTGTAGAAAAAGTTCCTGCAGAAGGGACGACTTTAGAAAAAGGTAAGAGCATTCTTATTGAAGAAGTTGTTACAAAAAAACCTTTTTCCTTGGAAAGGCTTTTCCTCGGTAATAGTAAACAAAAAGATCAGGATTGTATTCGAACGAGAAGAGATCTTTCAGAGGTTCTTCCTTACTGGTTTTTCTTAGGACAAATGACCCCGGAGGTAAAAGAAAAAGAGGGGGAGATGAGTCATCTTTTAGATCTTGTGAAGTTGAAGGTCGAGGATAAAGAAAAAGATGTTGACGCTCTTCTGCTATCTACCTATTTAGCAGGATTTTGCTCAGGATTTGTTCCAAGAGCGCAAGATGAAGAATTTCAAGGGATTGTTCCTGTAGAGAAAAAGAAGGGGATTACAGCCTTGGCTCTTTTATCTAAGGGGGCTTTGCAGATCCGTTCTTTATTTTTTCAAGAAAAAGAAGGAGTCTACCATTTCTTACCTTGTCTTCCCTCTCAGTTCCCTGCAGGAAAGATGGTTGGAGTAAAGACAGTAGATGGAAGTACCATCGATATAGAGTGGACAAAACATCAGATGAGAAGGATCTGTATTTCTATACAGAAAGTAGGAGAGCTCAACTGTACTTTTTCTTTTGGAATTAAGCGATATCGAATTCGAAGAAGCCTTAAAGACAAAGGGACTACCTTACAAGTGGGAGAGTCCTTTAAAGTTCGGACAGGGGATGTTCTTTGGTTAGATCGTTTTCAAACCTAGATCAACTAACTGTTGGCAAAAGGTAGTTGATCCCCGTCAAGGCGATGGGGTAAGAAGTAATGTTTTTGCGGATCTGTTGCGCCAACTATGTTGTCTAGGTTTTTAATAAAAAGTTCGAATGCTATTTTGAAATAATATTTTTTCTTATTGCTTCCTTTTGCTTGTCTTTCTATAACTGCATTTAGAGATGAAAAAATAGATAGGAATGCAAAATATGACAACTTATCCCCCCGTGCAATATATAAACTGGCAATCTGGGGTTTATTCTCACGATCCTCACAGCTTTTTAGGTCTACATACAGTAAATGATAAAGAAAAAGTGATTAGACTTTGGCGGCCAGGTGCAGAAAAAGTGTATCTGGAGGTGAAAGGAAATATTGTCTTAGCAGAGCAGATGGGGGTTGGAGGAGTTTTTGAACTTAAGGTCCCAAGCTCTTTAACCGCTCTAGATTATCGGGTCTATCATCATAGTGGAATACTTGAGTACGATCCTTATTCTTTTTCTCCCACATTTGGCGAAATAGATAGGCATCTATTTTCTAAAGGAGTTCATTATAAGTTGTATGAAGTATTGGGAGCTAGGATCTGCTGCCATCAAGAATGCAAGGGTGTTAAATTTGCTGTATGGGCCCCCTTTGCAAGAGAAGTTTCTTTAGTCGGAGATTTTAATTCTTGGGATGGGAGGGTTAATCCCATGCGTAGCATGGGGTCTTCTGGCGTATGGGAACTTTTTATTCCAGGAATAGGCGAGACGGAAAAATACAAGTTTGAGATAAAGACGCAAGATCAAAGAAGATTGTTAAAGGCCGATCCTTTAGGCTATGGTAGTGAACTTAGGCCTTTTAACGCTTCAGTTGTTGTTGATGTGGATGCTCACATTTGGAAAGATAGCTCTTGGATGGAAAAAAGAGCTAAGGGAAGTATTAATGCCCCAATTAATGTCTATGAAGTTCATCTAGGTTCTTGGCATACAAAAGAGGGCTTTCCTAATTATAAAGAGATAGCTCAGGCTCTTTCTAAGTATTGTAAGGAGATGGCCTTTACTCATATTGAGCTTATGCCACTATCTGAGCACCCTTTAGATGAATCTTGGGGGTATCAAATTTCTGGTTTTTATGCCGTGACAAGTCGCTATGGAACCCCTGGTGATTTTCAGTATTTTGTGGATCATTTACATCAAGAAGGGATAGGGGTTATTATTGACTGGGTCCCAGCGCACTTTCCTGCGGATGATTTTGCCTTAGCTACTTTTGATGGAACTTGCCTCTATGAACATAAAGATCCGAAGCAGGGATATCACCCTCATTGGAATACAAAGATTTTCAATTATGGTCGCTTTGAAATATCGAATTTTCTTTTAGCGAATGCCCTTTTTTGGCTCGATAAGATGCATATCGACGGTCTTCGTGTCGATGCTGTGGCCTCTATGCTCTACCTAGATTATGGAAGAGAAGATGGAGAATGGATCCCTAATATCTACGGGGGAAAAGAGAATTTAGAAGCACTAGAGTTTCTGAAACACGTAAATTCTGTTGTTCATGAACAGTTTCCTAAGGTTCTTATGATTGCTGAAGAATCTACAGCTTTCTATGGAGTGACACATCCTTTAGAATGGGGAGGTCTTGGTTTTGATTTGAAATGGAATATGGGATGGATGAATGATACGTTGACGTACTTTAAGACAGATCCTTTATTTCGTGTGCATGATCAAGATAAGCTTACCTTTGGTCTTTGTTATGCTTTTTCTGAAAAATTTATGCTTCCTCTTTCTCATGATGAAGTCGTTCATGGCAAAGCGAGTTTACTTTCTAAAATGCCAGGAGATATCTGGCAAAAGTTTGCTAATCTCCGTCTTTTATATAGCTATATGATATGCCAGCCAGGAAAAAAGCTTTTTTTTATGGGAGGCGAGATCGCCCAGTGGTCTGAGTGGAATTGTAAGACATCATTGGATTGGAATTTATTAGATTATCCTCTTCACTATGGCATGCAACGAATGGTTAAAGAGCTTAATATTTTTTATCAGACACACCCAAGTCTTTGGGAAAAAGATTTTGACTTTGAAGGGTTTTCTTGGGTTGATTGTTCAGATCGAAAAAATTCTATCCTTAGCTATTTGAGAAAGGGAGAATCTAAGGTGTTACTATGTGTACATAATTTCACAGCAGCTTATTTCGAGCGTTATGAAATTAAGTTAGGAAATGTCTCGAAATTAGGAGAAGTATTTTCTACTGATAGAGAAGAATATGGAGGATCTGGTAAGCTAAATGGATCGATTATTTTGCAAAATCATAGTGTTATTTTGCAGATAGCTCCTTTAGCAACCATGATCTTCGAGGTAACCTTTGCACCATAAAGTTTTGACAAAACAAGACTATATAGCTTTAGTAGAAAAGCTACAAAAACACGATGAACTATACTATGCAAAAAGTAAACCAGAAATTTCTGATTATGAGTACGACCTTCTTTTAAAAGAAGTTGAAAAGGTTGAACTAGAACACCCAGATTGGATTTTAGCTTCTTCTCCGACGCAAAGAGTTACAGAGGCTTTGACTAACGGGTTTACGTCAGTCACTCATGCAGTCCCTATGTTGTCTTTAGCCAATACCTACTCTCTAGAAGAAGTGCAAGATTACCTTAAAAGAGTCGAAAAAGGATTAGATGGACAGCACTCTGATTTTTATTTAGAGCTCAAGATGGATGGAATTGCCGTAACAGCTCTTTTTGAAAAGGGGCATTTTGTTAGAGGATCTACTCGCGGGGATGGGAAAAAAGGGGATGATATAACCTCTAATATGAAAACAATAAGGTCGTTACCTTTAACATTGAAAGGGCTTCACGTTCCGGATCGTTTAGAGATCAGAGGTGAGGTGTTTATGTCCAAGGCAGTATTCCAAGAACTTAATAAGGAAAAAGAACTAGAAGGGGAGGAGCTCTGGGCTAATCCTCGTAATGCAGCAGCAGGTTCTTTAAAATTACTAGATCCTAAAGAAGTGGCTCATCGTAAGCTTTCTATTGTCTTTTATGCTATAGCAGAAGACTCTTCAAACTCTTGTGAAGCACAAGAAGAAGTTCACGGTTTTTTAGAAGGATTGGGACTGCCAATATCCCCCTCTTCTTTAAGGCAAAAAGAGCATGCAGTGGAAAATATTTTAGCCTTTGCAGAGTTTATAGAAAAAAAAAGGAACTCTTTACCTTATGATATTGATGGAATTGTCATTAAGGTGAATAAGCTGAAGTGGCAATTAGCCCTTGGCGCTACAGGTAAACATCAAAGATGGGCTGTAGCGTATAAGTTTGCTCCTGAACAGGCTTTAACAAAGATTTTAGACATTACAGTACAAGTAGGAAGAACAGGGGTTTTAACTCCTGTAGCGGAATTAAGCCCTGTTTTTTTAGCAGGCAGTACGATAGCTAGGGCTACCTTACATAATCAAGAAGAGATAGCTCGTAAGGACATACGAATTCATGACTTTGTCTGGATTGAGAAAGGGGGAGATGTAATTCCTAAGGTGGTTTCTGTGGATTTGACAAAAAGATCTGCACATGTGACACCTTGGCATATGCCAAAGTGCTGTCCAGCTTGCAGCGCCCCTGTTTTTCACATACCTGATGAAGTGGCAATCCGTTGCGTTAACGAAGCTTGTCCTTTACAAAGATTAGGTAAAATTCAGTTTTTTGCCGGTAAGTACGCTATGGATATTGGACACCTTGGAGAAAAGGTTGTAGAACAGCTTTTTACTAAAGGTTTTGTAGCGCATAATTCTGATATCTATCGCTTAAAAAAAGAAGATCTTTGTCAGTTAGAAGGCTTTAAAGAAAAATCAATCGAAAACCTTTTGGAAAGCATTGAAAAATCTAAATCTTGTACGCTATCTCGGCTTATTTTAGGTCTTGGCATTAAGTATGTAGGGCAAGGGACTGCAGAAGCTCTAGCGCAGGCTGCTTTAGATATTCATACGCTAGCTAAGATGTCATTAGAAGAACTGCTAGAAATAGAAGGCGTTGGTAACAAAGTAGCTTTTTCGATTCATGAATTTTTTGCAGATAAAGAAAACAAGGAAGAGCTTGAAAATCTCTTGGCTTTTGGAGTCACGCCAGCTCCTTTGCAGACATCTTTTGACTCTGCACACCCCTTCTACGGGAAGACATTTGTCCTTACAGGAACATTAGAGGGCCTTACAAGGTCTCAGGCTTCTGAGATGATCAAGCAAAAAGGGGGGAAGGTGTCTTCTTCCATTAGTGCTAAAACAGATTATCTCTTAGCCGGAGAAGAAGCTGGATCTAAATTAGATAAGGCTAAAAAACTCTCTATTGCAATTTTATCAGAAAAGCAATTCGAAAAAATGTTATAAAAAATCCCGGTTTTTTTGGTTACGCAGGCATTTTATGAGCTGAAATGATCGTTGATTTCACCCAGGAAGCATTAGAAAAAAAACTTTTTCAAAAAAATCCTCATAGGGAAAAATGCAATTATCATAGGAGTGTTTAATTTTTTATTGCATGAGAATAAATAATTTTGGTATGGTCAACTTCTCTTTAACCTTAAAGAGCTTTTCGAAAATTTGGGAAGTTTAGAGAGGCCCAACTTAAGTTGTGTTGGTCATAAGATGAAAAAAATGAATACAAACCAAAATAAGGAATTCAAATGTTGAAAAAAATTGCTAAATTAGCTTGCCTTACATGTTTTGCTTTATCAGGAACATTAACTGCTGACCAGCAAATGCAAGGATCTGCAGCGCAAGGCCCTGAAATATATGATGGTGGATTTACTTTAGGCCTAAATGTTGGTGTTACTACTAGTGTAACAGCTCCAGGGTTAGCTTTGGGATATATTAATGATTTCTTCCTATTCGATATAGGATTTAACTTTACTAATCACAAAGATAAAAATGACACAAATAAAGACCACGAAAACTATGCTGACTTTAAGAGTCATCTTGGATTACGTAACCAAGTATATGACAATCTATATGTAACATATGGAGTTGTAGGTTCGGTTATGGCTGGAAACTTTAGTGATGACAATCATAGCAATCATAGCCATCAACGTCCTTGGAGTGTTGGTGCTTTCACAGGGTTAGATCTACAAATTACAAAACATTTCCTTCTTTCAGGAAAGATCGCTCCCTACCAGTATTACCGTAACTCTAATGGTGGCAATGACAATCTAGTATTTGCATCTACTGATATTACTCTTTCTTATGTGTTCTAATCTGAAAGATAAGTGACGTTAATGCGCCTTATGCCACAAAGTGGCATAAGGTTATAATCCGGAAACCGACATAGAAATTTAGAGAAATCTAAGGCTTTATGTCGGTTTCTTTTTTTTTATTAGGTTGGTATTTTGAATTTTCTTCTTTGTATTTTTAGATCTTGTTTTAGCTCTTCCGGAAAAGGGAAGAATAGGATAGGAATACAAAACTTAGGGAGTTTAGTCGATAAGACTTTTTGTAAAGATTCTTTAGAAGGTAAAGAAGAATCCATGTAAAGAAAAGCAATAGGCCTTTTTCCAAACTCTAGATCATCCATAGGGATGACAACAGAGGCAATGATATTAGGGAGAGTATTCAGAACCCTTTCAATCTCTTCTGGATGTATGTTTTCTCCTCCTGAGATGAAGAGATTATCTTTTCTTCCTTTATAAATAAGATTTCCCTCTAAGGTGAGGGCTCCTAAGTCTCCTGTTGCAAACCATCCTTCTTTTGTTAAGGAAAGTTTTGGGGTAAGCCCCAAGTCATAGCCTGAAAATAGGGTTTTTCCTCTAACAAAGATTTCTCCCGTTTCATCGATTTTAAGTTCTCTTCCGGGAAGAGACTTTCCTAGATGTAAGGGGGATAAAGAATCGTTAGGGCAAGACATCGTTATTTGGGAGGCTGTTTCTGTTAACCCATAGGTTGTTCTAATGGGTAGCTTTTGGATAAGAGCCTTTTGCAGTAGAGCCTCTGGGATAGGGGCTCCGCCAAGAAGGAGGCATCGGATAAATGGAAGCTTTTTTTTACTATCTAAAAGTCTTTGTAATTGCGTTGGGACAAGAGATATATGGGTTGCTAAAGAAGCAAGGGGAGAGGTAAAGGTCGCTAGTAAAAGGGTGTTTGTTGTGGCAAGGCAGCGAAAGAGAATACTTAGGCCACTGACATGAAACAAAGGGACGGATAGAAGCCACTTACTGGAATTTGGTTTAAGATCTAGAAGGGGAGCTGACCCTAGGGCGCTTTCCAAAAAATTGGAAAAATGTAAGCAGGCGAGCTTTGGGTGGCCACTACTGCCGGAAGTAAAAAGTAAGATGGATTCAGGTAGAGATTCTTGTGAAGAGATCTTTTCTAAATAAGAGCTTTTCATATCAAGATAAAAGGAAATGCGAGCCCTTTCTAAAAGAGGAGGGAAGGACTCTATTGGAAGGCGAAAGCTAAGAAGACAAGGGCTTGCTTTGAGAAGAAACAAAGAAAGAAGAGTAATAAGAGAGGGTAAGTTAGATTCTGCTATAAAAGCAACCCTTGCGCCTTCAAAAACACCTTGACTTTTGAGCTCTTGAGCTCGAGCTTCTATTTTATGGGCTAAATCTTGATAGGTTAGAATTTCTTCTTCTGTTTGTATAGCAATAGAAGAGGAGCTATCTTGAGAAATAGAAAAGGCATCAAACAGCCAAAAGGGCATTATAAAATCCAACCTAAAGAAAATAGGATTGTATAGATAAGAAGAAGTTTTCCTGTTTTGACTAGGATAATATTTAATTCTCTAGGATCTTGATAGGTAAAGATAGAACGAAGGCAAGCGAAGGCAGGGAATAAGAAAAGTAGAGAAAAAAGAGTAAAGGGGTGTGTGAAAAGGAAAAAATAAGGGATCATTCCTGCAAGGCAAAGGCAGCCTAGGTATTCCATTTTGGCAAAGGTTTTACCAAAGCGTACAGCTAAGGTCTTTTTACCTACAAGAGCATCTTCTCCAATATCACGAAGGTTATTTACGCAAATAATAGCTGTAGAAATGGCTCCAATACTTAATCCAACTAGGGCGGCATCCCAAGAAAATTTACCCGTTTGAAGATAGTAAGTTCCTAAGACGGCAACAGGACCAAAAAAGAAGAAGACAAAAAGATCGCCTAAACCTAGATAAGCTAGAGAATAAGGGCCTGCTGTATATAAGACAGCGAGTATTAAGGAAAAAGCGAGCAGGCCAGCAATGAAGAGCCCCCCTTGCAAAGCAAGGTAAAGGCCAGCTAAAGCTGTAAGGCTTAAACTATATAAAATTGCTTTTTTCATAGTAAATAAAGAGACAAGACCTGCTTGAGTTACCCGTAAAGGTCCTTTTCTGTCGGCTGTATCAGCACCTTTTAAATAGTCGAAGTAATCGTTAGCTAAGTTGGTGCTAATTTGAATGCCAAGAGCTGTAATAAGGGTAAAAAGAAAAAGAAGGGGGTTAAAAGCCCCTTCAGAAAAAGCTAAAATAGAGCCTAAAATAACAGGGCTCACACTTGCGCATAACGTTTTAGGTCTTGCAGCGGTTATCCAAACTTGTAAAGAGTTCATTTAAGGCCTTTTAGGAAACTGTTGAAAATTAGGTTTCCTCTTTTCTAAAAAGGCTTTATGTCCTTCTTGTGCTTCTTCTGTCATGTAGTATAGAAGGGTTGCATTGCCAGCGAGCTCTTGAAGTCCGGATTGTCCATCACAGTCTGCATTAAGAGCTGATTTAAGGCATCGTAGCGCTAAAGGAGAATGTTCTAACATCTCTTTACACCACTCAACTGTCGTCTCTTCTAATTTTTCATAGGGGACTACATGGTTGATAAGACCCATGTCAAGGGCCTCTTGAGCAGAATAACGTCTACATAAGTACCAAATTTCTCTTGCTTTTTTTTGTCCTACAAGCCGAGACAGATAGCTGGCTCCGAAGCCTCCATCAAATGAACCTACTTTGGGTCCTGTTTGCCCAAAGATAGCATTGTCGGCTGCGATAGTAAGATCGCATATAACATGTAACACATGACCGCCGCCTATTGCATAGCCTGCAACCATAGCAACTACAGGTTTTGGGCAGGTGCGGATTTGCCTTTGTAAATCTAGAACATTGAGTCTTTGTGTGCCAGTTTCGTCGCTATATCCTGCTTCTTTACGGATCCGTTGATCTCCTCCCGAGCAAAAGGCTTCTTTGCCTTGGCCCGTTAGGATAATCACACCAATGGTTTCATCTTCTCTGGCATTATTTAGGGCGTGAGACATTTCTTGGACAGTAAGAGGACGAAAGGCATTTCGGACTTCGGGTCGATTAATTGTGATTTTTGCAATCCCTTCATATTTATGATAAAGGATGTCTTGATAAGACCCTTCTGCTATCCAATCAATGCTTGTTTCCATGCTGAGTGTAGTTTCCATAGCTTTCCTGTTTTTATGGGTAAAATGGTAGGCATAATGTATCTTCGAATAAGAATTTTAAGTCAAATAGTACTTTTTTAAACAGGGTAAAAAACAAGATTTTTAGAGGTTAGCTCTTGCAAATGGTAGCATTCAATAAAGCAGTCAGCACATTCCCCCGTAAAGCTTCTATAGCTCCTATGGGTAAGGTTACTTTTTCTTGGGGATGTACCATTCCTAGTTCTTCAAGGTTGATTCCTTCTTCTCCAGAGTTTCTGATAAGAGCTCCGAGTAACAATCCCGATTCGATCCGAATGTTGTTTTTTGTTTTTTCTTGGTTTGCAAAATAATTTGAAACTACTCTAATAACCTTTTCTTTTTCTTCAGGGTTTATATTTTTTGATAATTCCCTTTGTAATATAGAGGAGATGATTGGCTGAGGAGGGAAAGATCTTAGAGAGCTGTTACTTTTTATAGCACCAAAAGTCATATG
>CANNLR010000026.1 GCA_947505635.1 Chlamydiota bacterium | reverse complement strand
TGGCGTCAGATAACTCATGGAAAGCATCCTGATGTAAAAATCACGCATTGGGTCGGAGACATGGGAAAATTTTTTATCTCTATGAAAAAACTTAACTTAATCCCTTAGGTTGTTATGTATATTGATTCTCATGCCCATTTAAGCTCAGAAGAACTTTTTCCTGAGGCCTCAGAACTGTTAGAGCGAGCCCGTTCCTCAGGAGTAGAGGCAATAGTTAATATTTGTACAGATAAGCTTACTTTGCAAAGAGGATTTATCCTTAAAGATGCACATTCTGAGATTTTTTTAGCAGCTTCTTCAACGCCTCATGATGGGGGAGAGGAAGCTAACCTTTTTTTTGGAGAAGTTGAAAAGGCTGCTAAAGCAAAAAAACTTGTGGCTATAGGAGAGACAGGGCTTGATTATTACTATGAACATGTATCTAAAGAAGAACAAAAAAAACATTTAATCAAGTATTTTCATCTAGCCAAAGAAGTGAGCCTTCCAATTATTTTTCACTGCAGAGAGGCCTTTGCTGATTTATTCACTTTTGCAGAAGAGGAGTATCCCCAAGGTCCTGCCCTCTTACACTGTTTTACAGGAACTGTGGAAGAAGCAAAAAAAGTGTTGGATTTGGGGTGGTATATTTCTTTTAGTGGGATTATCACTTTTAAAAAATCAGAAGCCCTCCGAGAAGTTGTTCAATATGTTCCCTTAGATCGGATGATGATTGAAACGGATGCTCCTTATTTAGCTCCAAGTTCAAAAAGAGGGAAAGTTAATGAACCTTCATTTATTGTGGAGACAGCAGAGATGATTGCTAAAATAAAGCAAACTCCTTTAGATCTTGTAGCCAAGCACACAAAAGAGAATGCGATAAATTTTTTTATGAAAGATCTAAGATAAGAAATCTAGCTTTTTCATAGAAATAAAAAATTTCCCCATTTTTCCTTCCCAATGAGAAATTTTAGCATCAAGATGTCTGCCCTGTGTTAAGTCATGCTAGTTATATAAAGGGCAACAGCCTCAACTTTTCTCCATTCGAGCATGTCCTGTCTCCAGATTCCACTATTCTATTTTGGATTAAACAATAAATTCTTTATTTATTTAAAGATATTTGTTATATGAAAATAATAATAAATGAAAAGTAGAGGTAATATGAATTTAGTTCAGATTCAGAGTCTTTTATTAAGAGAAATTATTTTGACTAAATCTTCTTGTTATAGATGGTCTGTATTAATTTCAGCGTTGGATTCCTTACAAAAGCCTGTTTATTCTATTGTTGAAATTGGAGTGAATCAGGCAGACTGTTCCAGATTTCTTCGACTCTGTTTTCCTTTGGCTCATCTTTATCTCATCGATCCTTGGGAACTGGGCTCTACTTATCGAGCTAGCGATGGGCCCATAACTACAAAAGAATCTGTTATGGAAAAAGCTTTTAACAAGGTTCAAAATTATTTTCAAAATGATTCCAATACGCACATTTTGAGAAAAACCTCCAAAGAAGCTTCTTTTTTGGTTCCAGATTCTATAGATCTCGTATTTATTGATGGGAACCATGATTATGATTTTGTGAAAGAAGATATTGAATTATGGTTGCCTAAGGTAAGAAGTGGAGGGATTTTGGCAGGTCATGATTATGATCTTAGAGGAGAGCGTTTCTCTGGGGTTAAACGAGCTGTTGATGAATTACTTGGAAGCAATATATCCATTGGGAAAGACAGTGTATGGTTATATAGAAAAGGGTAGTTTCGGTGCAGGACTATTTTTTTGCTAAATTTTTCAGTTGATCAAGATGAAACTTTTTTAAATTTCCCTATGAACGAGCGATTATTTATCGCTCGCCTCATTTTAGTAGATAGCCCATTACCTTGAGAGGTGGAATCTCCTATTCCTATACAGTCATACCCGCAAAAGATAGTAGAGCTATTTTTCTCTTTTTGAAAACAAAGATATCGTGTTTAATTCAACCCTTCTAGCAATTTCTATGTAGGTGATTTTTTATGACAACTTCTGTAATTCCGAAAGCCTTTATTTGGAAAAGAGTACATTCTTTGATGGGGCTTTGGCTTGTGTTATTCTTATTAGAACATTTGCTGACAAATTCACAGGCAGCTCTTTGGCTTGGAGAAAATGGACAAGGGTTTGTTCGGATGGTGAATGCACTGCATAATTTGCCTTATTTACAAGCAATTGAAATAACCTTGTTAGGAGTCCCTATAGCCATTCATATGGGATGGGGCATCAGATATGCTTTGCAATCTAAAAGTAATGCACATAAAACTGATGGCAGCAGTCCGGCCTTACCTAAACTGGGACGCAATCGAGCTTACTCTTGGCAGAGGATTACTTCGTGGATTTTGGTGTTTGGAATTATTGGGCATGTAACGAAATTTCGATTTTTAGATTACCCTTACTCTGTAACACAAGGGAATCAGTCAGCTTATTTTGTGAAATTGGATAAAGATGAGAATTTGGCTACGGTGAGCAGTCGCCTAGGAGTTCATCTTTATGATGCAGAGGCTGTTTCTCAAGAGATAAAAAATCTTAAACAAAAATCAAGAATGATTTCTGGAAAACAAAGTCTTGCAGAAGCCAAAGAAAGTTATCAACAGCAAGAGGCTTGGGTAAAAGCTTTGCAAAAGGCCTCATTACGATCAAATGAAGTTATTGCGGAGAGTTCGAATTTTGGGTCTGTGACATTATTAACTGTGAGAGAGACCTTTAAGAATCCTTTTTATTGTATTTTATATACGATTTTTGTTTTAGCTGCTTGTTTTCATGCGTTTAATGGTCTTTGGACATTTTTGCTTAGTTGGGGGCTTGTCATTCGCTTAGTTGCACAACGGTATTTGTTAAAATTTGCTATTGCTCTTATGGGGCTCATTGCCTTTTTAGGATTAGCCGCTATTTGGGGAAGTTAAAGATGCTACAAAAAAAAGAAGTTATTGTTGTGGGTGGAGGGCTTGCAGGACTTTCGGCTTGTATGAAACTAGCTGAAAATGGATGCCATGTAAAACTTATTTCTGTCACAAAAGTAAAAAGGTCGCATTCTGTTTGTGCTCAAGGTGGCATTAATGCAGCTATGAATTTAAAGAATGAAGAAGACTCTCCTATTATTCATGCTTATGACACGATTAAGGGGGGAGATTTCTTAGCCGATCAGCCTCCTATTTTAGAGATGTGTCTTGCAGCTCCAGGGATTATCCGTATGATGGAGCGGTTCGGATGTCCCTTTAGTCGAACTCCTGAAGGCAATATAGATTTTAGGCGTTTTGGGGGAACTTTATATCATCGCACAGCTTTTTGTGGAGCTTCTACAGGACAGCAACTACTTTATGCATTAGATGAACAAGTTCGTAGATATGAAGCTCAAGGGAAAGTTGAAAAATATGAACATCATGAGTTTATGAGACTTGTAATGGATGAGACAGGTGTTGCTAGGGGCATTGTTTTGATGAATTTATATAATCTGCAGCTTGAAGTTTTAAAGGCAGATGCTGTGATATTTGGTACAGGAGGTCCGGGATTGATTTTTAAAAAATCAACGAACTCTACTTTTTGTACAGGGGCTGCTAATGGAAGACTTTTCAAGCAGGGGATGAAATATGCTAATGGAGAATTTATTCAAATTCATCCGACAGCTATTCCTGCAGAAGATAAGCTAAGGTTGATGTCTGAATCTTTAAGAGCCGAGGGGGGAAGGATTTGGGTTTATGGAGATTCTTCTAAAACGATTACAGATGCAGAGGGAAAAGAGATCCCTTGCGGGAAGACGGGGGAGCCTTGGTATTTTCTAGAAGAGCTGTATCCAGCTTTTGGAAACCTCGTTCCAAGAGATATTGCAGCAAGAGAGGTGCTTCGCGTCTGTGAGCTTGGTTTCGGAATCGAGGGAAAAGATCAAGTGTATTTAGATGTTTCTCATTTAGATGCTTCTTTGCTGCATAAGATTGATTCTGTTTTAGATATTTATCAAAAGTTCACGGGTGAAGATCCTCGTAAAGTCCCTATGAAGATTTTTCCAGCTGTCCATTATTCTATGGGGGGAGCCTGGGTGGACTGGCCTGCTGCAGATGATGTAGATCGCGATAGTAGGTTTAGGCAAATGACCAATATTCCTGGGTGTTTTCAAGTAGGAGAATCGGAATTTCAATATCATGGAGCAAATCGACTAGGAGCCAATTCTTTGCTTTCTTGTATCTTTGCAGGTCTTGTAGCAGGAAAAGAAGTGCCTAGGTATCTTTCCCAGATTCAGACCTCTTCTTTTGAACTGCCTTCTAGAGTGTTTTCTTCAGCTTTAGAAGAAGAAGAAGCTCTTAAACAAGAATTATTTCAAAGAGATGGAGATGAAAATGTCCACAAGTTGCACGAAGAGCTTTCTTCTATTATGGTCAAGTATGTAACCGTTAAACGGAATAATAAGGATCTACAAAAAGCGATAGAAGGGATTTTACAGATTAAAGAAAGATTGCAAAGGATTTCTTTAGATGATAAAGGATCTATTATGAATCAGACTTATCAATTTGCAAATCAGTTTTCGGCCATGATAGAAATAGCTCTTGTGATTGCTAAGGGGGCGTTATTAAGAGATGAGTTTCGAGGATCTCACTATAAACCGGAGTTTCCTTTTCGAGATGATGAAAATTGGTTAAAAACAACGATTGCAACGTATAGTCCAAGAGGGCCCATTATTAGTTATGTCTCAGTAGACACAAGGCACTTATCTCCTACAGCAAGAGATTATACAAAAGCAAAAAAAGTAAAACCAACATTGGAAAATATCCCTAAAAATATAGAGCTTCCCATATAGAAAAAGGAGAAATGGATGTTAGATCGATTTATCTTAAAAGTTTTTCGAGGAATTCCTCAAAATCAATACTGGGAAGAATTTGAATTAGAGCTTACCCCTTTTTTAAATCTTACGACAGCTCTTTTGCAAGTGCAGAAAAATCCTGTTAATAAAGAAAAGCGAAAGGTAACTCCCGTTGCTTGGGAGCAAGGCTGTTTAGAAGAGGTATGTGGATCTTGTACCGTATTAGTTAATGGGAGACCAAGGCAGGGGTGCACTGCTTTAGTCCATAAGATTTTAGAGGAAACAGGAGGAAGTGTTATTACAATAGCACCTATGACTAAATTTCCTTTGGTTAAAGATCTTGTGGTAGATAGAGACCAGATGTTTGAAAGCTTAAAAAAAGTGCATGCCTGGGTTGATGCAGATGATTCTTTAGATAGAGGACCTCAATCTAAAATTAGTCCGGCCATTCAAGATGTTCGATATGAACTATCTACTTGTATGACATGTGGATGTTGCCTAGAAGCCTGTCCTCAAATTAACCAACATACAAAATTTATGGGAGCTGCAGCCATTTCCCAGGTTCGTTTATTTAATGCAGACCCTATAGGTAAATTACAATCAGAAAAACGTCTTCGTTCTCTTATGGAAGAAGGAGGAGTAGCCGAGTGTGGGAATTCACAAAATTGCGTTGCTGTTTGTCCTAAGAAAATATCTTTAACAGAGTCCATTGCTTTTATGCAAAGAGAAGTGAATAAGCAAGCTGTAAAAGATTTATTTAGTGTTCCAGATGCTTAAAAATCCTCTTGAGTAGATAGGTCTAGTGATTTTTAAAACACCAAGGGAATTTCAGCTTTTGCCTAAAATCCGACTTTTTTGATAGACTGTTCCTTCTGTTGTTTGGGACAACCTAGCGCGAATAGTAATGCTCTTTAACGATAATTGTTAAAATAGGGGACTGCGATGGGGAAACAGGAGCCGTATCTATCCTAATGTGTTGAGATCAAGAGCTCCCTTTCTCAGTAGAGGTTCCACTTGTATACCAGGTTAATGCAGCCTGCGCTTGATCCCTTACGACAGATCTATATAACAACTAGAAATGCGATCTGCTTTTAAAGAAGACAAGCTTTCTAAATCTTTAGAAATACATATCTTATGTTCTTGCTGTAAATGATCTGCAATTTTTTGAAAAAAAACTTCTTTAGAAGAGAAGTGATCCTTTAAAGTGCAAAGAAATTCTTTATGAGACCGCCCCTCTCGATATGGCGGTGTTTTAGGTGGATGCAATAGGCACTCCATGTTTTTTGGACAAAAATCCCATAAAAAAGAAGTATGCTGGATCCATCGATCTTTTGTGATGTACTGCGCATTTCCCCCGCATTTTAAATTTTCTATGACAAAGTCATTTTCTTTTAAGGCGAAGCCTTCGAGATTAAATGAATTTTTATATACATTTTCTGACCATTGCATAATGCGTTCAGGATAAGAGGGAAAAGAAAAGGCGTTTTTATTGCAGATAAAAGAAACAAATAAGGTGTTTTCATCGATTAGAACGGTTCCTCCTCCACTGAATCTTTTAATGACGGGAAGGTTTTTCTCTCTAATCTTCTCTTTATCAAGTAACTCGTGGGGTTTCCCTGAAATTCCCATGACCGCAGCGGGGGAAGATCCTACATTAAATAGGCAAAAGTTCCCCTCTTTTTTTCGTAAAAGCTTTTCTTCTAGTAAAAGCTGCTCAAAAATAGGAACATTTTTTAAATAAATAATATCAATATCCATAGTATATAGGATATCATAAAATAGAAAAAATGTCTTTTAAATATTATTTACTTTTCCCATAGCTCTACCTATTTTTTATCCTTTCCATTTTGTAAGGAGGAGAGCTCTTTAATTTAATGATTTTAAATCTGTAAAGCAGATTTTTAAAAAAACATTGAGGTTATTTGTTTTTTTTTGCAAGGTAGAGTTTTAATGAATCGCTAAGAGAGTTGCAGTATGAACAGATCAAAGATTAGACCTTTGCGCCCAATGAACACCCTTGTTAAACATGTTGTGAAGAATTTTTTGATTGGTTTTGGGATTGTTATAGTCTCTTTGGGACTGGGTATATGGGGTTATGAGTTCTTTGAGGGGATGGATTTTGTGGTTGCTTATGAAAATGCAGCTATGATTTTGTCGGGGATGGGACCTGTGGATACTTTGAAGACAGAGGGAGGGAAAATCTTTGCGGGAAGTTATGCTCTTTTTAGTGGAATTGTCTTTCTTGTGGTTATAGCGGTTATGATTGCTCCTATTTTCCATCATTTTCTTCATAAATTTATCATGAAGGACTCTAAATAAATTTTATATGGATGTTTGAGGGGTCTTTTTTAACATTATCGTTTAAGTATCCGTGGTTGTGATAGAATTTTTGCATATTTTGAGGAACGTGAACTAAAAGCTTTGAAAAGCCTTGTTGACGAAGCCATCTCTCACAGAGTTTTAAAAATTGACTTCCAAATCCAAGATTTCGATAAGGTTTGTCGATAGCAATGAATCGTAATAGGGCTTCATTTTCTGAATAAAGCTGAAGGTGGGCATAGCCGATTACGTCTGCATTTTTATAGAAAATAAAATGAATATGATCTTTCCCTTTAAAAGAATTTGTTAAAATGTCTTTTCGTAGTTTATGTGCTAGGGCCCACTCTCTATCTGTTAAGGCCTGCACCATGCGCCATCCATCATAGCCATCTTTTGCATCTATGCTTGCGACAAAAGCATCCTTACCAGAGCAATAGTGAAAAATATCATGAGGAAATTCTTTTGCTAGTTTTACTTTAAGTGTAGCATAGGCAAGAGCATCCTCAGGATGAGCGCGCATCCAGTCTCGGAAGTTTAGATATCTACTAATTTCAGGATCTTCTTTTTCATAAAGATGTATGTTATGGGTTCTAGAGGGATTGCCTTTTTGAAAGAATCGACGAAAAGCCATTCCCGCTTCTCCTTTGACCTCATATCCAAGAGCTATCATAGCTTTTGTTGCCTTATCCACTTTTACGATGTCTTTCACAACAGGAAGTATATCGAGGATAGGTTTGGCAGATAATCCGGGAATAGAAGTAGAGCCTATGTGATGAATAGCAATGCAATTATTTCCTAAAGCTTTACTTAGGAGCTTTGCCTCTGCTTCAAATAAATTAGGCCAATTTGAATCATAAGGGACAACTTCGACTATAGTCATGATGTTTTTTGCTTTTCGGCTAATTGTTTAGTTTGAAAAATTAAACGAGCCAATTCATCGAGAACAATAGCCATTTTTTCTTGTTCACTAGCCGCAGGTCCGATTGTTTCAAATTCATATTCAACGGGTGCGATTGTTCGTATAACAGTATCTTGTCGATTGGTGTAAGGAGCGTTGGTTATAGCTAAATAATTTCCATGTATAGGGAAAGTTTCTAACCATGTTTTAATGGTATCGTCTGTAGTCGGGCGAATGAGATTTGTATTTTTTGGATTTTTTTTCATTGGGGCATTGATAAAGTGAACTTCTACCAAGTTGCGCATATCCTCTGGGATATCGGATTGCGCCCAAACTAATTGAATCATTTCCGTTTCAGTTGTTGGAAGTTCCTTAGGGAGCTTCCAGTCTTTTTTTATTTTTAAAGAAGAGCCATCATCTTGTGCTAGAGTTTCTTTATTTTCATGCTCTGGTTCTAAGGGACGTGCTCCACTTAGAAAATAAAGTGTGGAGAATCTAACGCCTTGATTCCATTGTTCAATAAGATAGTTAAGACGAATACGTACTCTTGGGAGAAGAGCCCCATGAATAATAGCTCCTTGATATTTAATAAGGTGAGGAGCTACGGCCCCTATAAAGCCTAGTTCTTTTAGAAGAGGATAAATTTTAGTTTTTAGTGCTTCAAATTGAAGAGTTTGATCTTCCCAACGCTCTCCTTGACGGAGTAGATTTTTTTGTGCCCAAGTATTAATTTGCAAGATAGTGTTTTCGGAGTTCTCGAGTGAAGGCATTCCAACAACTTCTAGGAGCTCTAACAGTTTCTCCTTTGGTTGGTAGTTTTCATTGAAAATAAGTCTAGAGCGTTCTAAAGGATTCATTGTTAGAGCGGGCTCCTGTTGGATTTGTTCAATTTCTAAGACTTTTGTTTCATCGATGAATTGGCTATTGGCATGTTGGCTCCAAAGAGAGGGTATTCTAAGGAGGAAAATCATTGATAGGATATGAATTTTTTTAGTCATAGGAGTCTTTTGCAAAAGTCTGGAGAGAATATATAAGGGACAAGTGAGAATCTCACCTGTCCCTTATATATATTAATCTTTCATCGAAAGAAGAAATTCTACGTTGCTATTTGTTTTTTTCAATCTTCCTAAAAGAAGATTCATAGCATCTAAAGGAGAAAGATCTGCAAGAGCTTGGCGCATCATGTAGATTCTTTCAAGTTCTTCTTTATGGTAGAGAAGCTCTTCTTTACGAGTTCCACTCTTGATAAGATCAATAGGTGGATAGGTACGTCTATCAGCTAGTCTACGATCTAATACAAGCTCCATGTTTCCAGTACCTTTGAATTCTTCAAAGATAACTTCATCCATTCTAGATCCTGTATCTATCAAAGCTGTGGCTATAATCGTTAAAGACCCACCTTCTTCAATATTTCTTGCAGCGCCAAAAAAGCGTTTAGGTTTATGTAAAGCATTAGCATCCATACCACCTGTTAAGATTTTACCTGAGTGAGGTTGTACGGTGTTATAAGCTCTAGCTAGACGAGTGATAGAATCTAATAGGATAACAACATCATGATGATACTCAACAAGTCTACGTGCTTTTTCAATAACCATTTCGGCAATTTGCACGTGTCTTTCAGGAGGCTCATCAAAAGTAGAGGATATTACTTCCCCTTTGACATTGCGCACCATGTCGGTTACTTCTTCTGGTCTTTCATCAATAAGGAGTACGATTAGATATACATTAGGGTTATTAGTTGCAATGGCGTTTGCAATGTTTTGTAAGATAACCGTTTTCCCTGTTCTTGGAGGAGCTACAATGAGGGCTCTTTGTCCTTTTCCTATCGGAGAGGCTAAGTCTAAAACTCTGTTTGTAAGATTGTCTTTTTGCGTCTCCATAACAAGACGATCCGTAGGATAAAGAGGGGTGAGGTTTTCAAATAAAATACGCTCTCTAGCTTTTTCTGGAGAAAGACCATTGATCTTGTCTACTTTTAACATAGCAAAATATTTTTCTTTTTCTTTAGGAGAACGGATAGTTCCAAATATTGTATCCCCTTTTTTCAGATCAAAGCGACGAATCTGCGCGGGAGAGACATAAATATCTTCTGCTGAAGGTAGGTAGTTGTAGTTGGGAGATCTTAAAAACCCAAAGCCATCAGGAAGAACTTCTAAGACGCCCTCTCCTACTAAGACTTCGGTTGGTTTTTCAGAAAGTAATTTGACAGTTTCGAATACAATTTGAGACTTGGTTAGAGCCCCTAGGTTTTTAAGTCCTATGTTTTTTGCAAATTGGTTGAGCTGATCGATATTCATTCTTTGAAGATCGGCAATTCTCGTCACAGACTCAGCAGGTCTATTAGGCTCTATAGGGGAGACTGTCTGAGGGGGTGAAGCTTGTTCTGTTTTTAGGATAGTTGGGTTTCTGTCTTCTGGGTCCATGGATCAGAAAGTCTCCTTTTTGCATTTAGGTTGAGTGCAATTTACTTGCAAGTTTTACTACTTCATTTTTTAAATTTGCTAGGTTCCCATTATTGAGTAAGGTGAAATTTGCTTTTTTAGCTTTTTCCTGTAAAGGCATTTGTCTTAACATTCTCTGGGTAAACTTTGCATTATCTTGTTTTTCTTCTTTATAAAATCTTTTTTTACACAATTCTTCTTTTGCTAAAACTACAACGACGCTATCGAAGAGAATCTCGTTGTTCGTTTCGTAAAGAAGGGGAACTTCTGCTACAAAAAGATTATATCTAGGGTCATTTTTTATACTTTGATATTTTAACTCAATTTCAAGAAATACTAGGGGGTGTAAGATGGATTCTAAAGATTGGAGCATTTTAGGTTGAGAAAATACCTTTTGGGCTATGGCCTCTCGGTTTAATTGATTATTCACTAGGACGTCTGAGCCTAACAAGTCGACTACTTTTTGATAAACGTTCTGATCTGATGAAAGGAGGTTGTGAACGATCTCATCTGCGCTGACTACATAAGCGCCTAGTTCTTTTAAAAATTGACAAACCGTGCTTTTTCCTGAAGAAAGTCCTCCGGTTATTGCTGTCTTTTTCAAATGTTAACAGGCTCCCCAATTTTTTCCAATCGAAATATCTACAATTAAAGGGACCTTCAAGGAAAAAACATGTTCCATGTGGTCTTTTACAAAGGAAGATAGAGAGGATAATTCTTCTTCTGGAGATTCAAATAAAAGTTCATCATGTATTTGCAAAATCATAAAAGATTGTTTAAACTTCCAGGTTTCGTGAATATGGATCATAGCTAGTTTAATGAGATCTGCAGAGGTTCCTTGTAGAGGGGTATTTACAGCTAATCTTTCAGCTAAAGCTTTTAGCATGGGGTTTTTACTATGAATGTCAGGAATGGGTCGTTGTCGTCCTGTCATGGTGAGAACAAATTCATTTTTTCGGGCAAATTCCTTACAATATTCAATATATTCTTTTACTTTTTTATATCGATCAAAATAAGTCTCAATAAATTGAGCTGCTTCTTGATAGTTCATTTTGAGCCCTTGAGAAAGGCCAAAAGCTTGTTGTCCATAAATTACACCGAAATTAACAGCTTTTGCTCTATATCTCATTTCAGGGGTGACGTCTGCTAAAGGAATATTAAAAATAACAGAAGCTGTGTGAGCGTGAACATCTTCTCCTGAAGTAAAAGCTTGGAGCAAAATAGGATCTTCACTTAAGTGAGCAAGAAGTCGAAGCTCTATTTGAGAGTAGTCGGCAGAAAGATAACTCCAGCCTTCTTTTTCTGGACGAAAGGCCATCCGTATTTTTTTCCCTTCTTCTGTTCTTACAGGGATATTTTGCAAGTTAGGATTTTGGCAAGAAAGTCTACCTGTAGCTGTCATAGACTGGTTGAAACTGCAATGAATCCTATGAGTAAATGGATTGACTTCTTCTTGTAACGCGTCTGTATAAGTGGAACGAAGTTTTTCCATCTGCCTATATTCTAAAATGGGGGCGATAATAGAAGACTTTGATGCTAAATTTTCTAGTACATCTGCAGAAGTGGAAAAGCCAGTTTGTGTTTTTTTGGGAGGATGTAGTCCCAATTTTGTAAATAAAATAGAGGACAGTTGTTTGGGAGAATTGACGTTAAAAGATTCTCCTGCTAACTCATGAATTATTTTTTCTAAAGAAGAAATTTTCTGAGAAAAGTCGTAAGAAAGTTTTCTAATAAAAGGAAGATCTAAAAACAGGCCTCGTCTTTCCATAGATAGTAGCACGAACAATAAAGGAAGCTCTATTGTTTGCAATACGGAAAGAAGGTTTTTCTCTTCGAGTTTTCTAGTGAGAAGGTCTTTAAGTTGGATCGTATAGTCAATGCGTTCGCAACAATAGTTAGAGATAGGCTCAAGGGCTATTTGCTCTATAGGGATTTGATTTTTCCCTTTTCCAGTTAAGCCTTCTAGTGAAATTTTTGCCTCAGGAAAATATGTAGCGCAAAGATCTTCTAATTCATGTTTAGGATTGTGAGGCGTTAGAAGATAAGAAGCCAAGGTAGTGTCAAAATCGATTTTTGGAAGAGGCAGTCCTTCATTTGTTAGTATATGAAGGTTATATTTGGTGTTATGTCCGTAAAAAGAAAGATGTTTTGTCGAAAAAAGAGTATCTAAAAAATGTAAAACATCTTGTCTTGATAGCTTCCCATTTAAAGGGATATAGTAAGCTTTATTCGCTAGATAGCCAAGTCCAATCCCTATTAAAGCTCCTTCCATAGGGCGAGGGGTTGTTGTTGCTAGGGTAAAACAAATAGAAGATTTTTTTTGGAGTAAGGGGATAAGTTCTTTAAGTTCCTCTAAAGAAGAGATAATTCTATAATCTTTTTGCAGTGATGAGGGGGCTTCTTCTTTTTGGATGTCTTGTTTTTTTATCAAAGAAATAAAGTTTTGCTCTTGATAGAATTGGTTTAAAGCATGTTGATCTGGGCACGATATTTTGTACGAATTAATCTCTTGAGGAATGGGAATGGAGGTATCTAAAGTAGCTAGTTGCTTACTTAAAAGTGCTTGTTCTTTTCCTTGTTGAATGAGAGTCCCTTTTTTTCCTGCTATATTTTCTGCCTGTGCAAGGATTGTTTCAAGTGTGTTGTAGTTGGCAAGAAGCTCTGATGCTGTTTTAGGCCCGATACCGGCAACCCCAGGGATGTTATCAGAAGCATCTCCAATTAAAGATAAGTAATCAACGATTTGATCGGGCCTTACTCCAAAAAGCTCCAGTACAGTATTTTTATCTGCAATTTGATTATTTTTATGAGCATGTACGAGGAAAACAGAATCGGAGACAAGTTGACAGAGGTCCTTATCGCTTGTGCAGATATATGTATGTAAATCGTGTGCTTTTGTCCATTTAACAAGACTTCCTATGGTGTCATCTGCTTCAACTCCTGGGACCATCAAGGTATGGATGCCAGCTAACTGACAAAAACGAACAGATTCTTCTAGTTGAGGAAAGAGATCTTCTGGCATTGATTTGCGATGACTTTTATATTCTTTATAGATGTCTGTGCGTGATTTTTTGTTGTCAGGTCCATCAAATACAGCAACCAAATAATCAGGAGAGAAGTCTTCTATAATTTTATGTATGGATCGAATAAAGCCAAAAAGGGCGTGAGTAGAAGCTCCTTTGGCATTTACCATGGGTCTGATGCCATAGTAAGATCGGAAGAGGAAGTTGACGGCGTCTAAGATGAAGATTTTTTTCATGTAGTAAAAGCCCTCTTAAAAAAGAGGGCCATAAGGTGGTTATGGTTGATAAAGGTAAAGAAGTTTCCCATTGAATTCAGGACTTGATTGAGGTCCTAAATTTAGCTCATGATGCACTTTACCTGAGAGCAACCCAAAGGAAGTTTGTGTGAGCATAGAAATGAAGTTCTTTTGACGTCGAAGTTCAATGACCTGATAGGGATTGTTTTGGATAGGAGTCGCTGCAACAAGGTCTTTCATCGTTTGAGAGTAGGAGGCTCCAGATACATCGATATAGCCTAAATTCGTAGCTGTTGGGGCTAAATAAACTTGAGCTCCATAGACATCTACAAGTTTTTGTTTATCCAGCATAGGTCTATTGCTAGAGACAACTGAGACAAATTGCTCGTAGCTTTCTTTAGTTAGGTTGATAAGAGAGCAATCTTCTCCGGGGGTCCAGGGACGATAGGGATTTAGCATATCCTTATCTTTTCCTTGAGAGATCGTTAAAGATTCTATTCCTACTTTAGCCATCAAAGGAGAAAAATTAAAAAAAGATCTTCCTAAGATCACGCCGACAGATCCAATGATACTTCCTGAAGTAGCATACACTTTGTCTGCAGCGCAGGCGATGTACATGCCTCCTGAAGCACAAAGTCCTTCTACAAAGGCGTAGATGGGTATGTTGTATTTCTTTTTATAATTCATAAGAGCAAGATAGATGCTTTCGCTATCTATTGCAGAGCCGCCAGGACTATCGATATATAAAAAAATAGCTTCAACTCTTTTGCCTAGGGGACTTTGTCTAGAATCGTAGAGGATATCTTGAAAAGCTTCAATTGTTAGATCTCCCATTCCAATTACGCCTTGAACATTGATTTTTAAGACGACAGGAGCGCTTTCTGGCAGAATTGTTCTATCGTCCTCAGCATCTGAGACAATAATCATTTCGCTTTTTGAGGGAGTGCTAGGAGGAGAAGAGAGTGAAGAGATGGCAAAGACTATAAAGAAAAGAGTGATAAAAATTCCAAAGACAATGCCTAATGTTTTACAAAAGCTGCGCACGGCAGATATAAATATAGATTCTCGGTTTAACATGCTGGTTCCTTTTTCTTAAGAGCT
>CANNLR010000025.1 GCA_947505635.1 Chlamydiota bacterium | reverse complement strand
TCTTGAAAAAATAGAAGTATTGCTTAACAACAGACCTCGAAAAGTGTTATACTTTGAAACACCATTAGAGGTTTTTAATCGATTAACTACCGAATGCTCAGGTGTTGCACCTCGAGGTTGAAAGGGCCTTCTACGTTCCGGCCTTAAGCAATGTAGTCGTCCTCCCTTTTGAAGAACCTACGTAAATCGTTTTTTAGTAGTTAGGTTGAAAACTTTTTCTCTATTACATAACCAACAACACCCAAACTGCACATATTGGTTATTCACTGAACTACATGACAAGGAGAGTCAATAGTTCCTTTTTATTTTGACTAAAAAAAAATGACAATTAATTAATCTAGAAACTGTAGGCAAAAGCTAGTTTTAACCCGTAATACATATTTCTTTGCTTGATTAAGTCGTTATGATTAAGATAACTCCACTCCTTTACGAAGGGAATAATAGAACACTTCAATGGCAAAGAACCTAAGTACGTAACAGGAATCTCAGCCTTCCAAAGAGGTGTTGTAGGAGCGCTTCCCCTATGAGTAATCTTATAAATCCCCGAAAAAGTAGGAGCACCAAGCCCAACTAAACCAATTGTCCAACTTTTATTAATTTGATACTCCAGACAAACCCCTATAGGCAAATACCAAAAATGACTTGTAAAACCAGGATTTTGATTAAAAACATAAGATCCAACCCCTATAAAGGGAGTTAGTGTAAGCCTATCTGGACAAGGGACTGCAACATAGCCAAATCTTGCTTCTGTTACATATTCTTGTGTTGGGTTATCTCCAGCACTTCCGGTCCATTTACCGGCTGCTCCAGTGAATTCTAAGTTGAAATAAATACTGTCTTTTTCCGCATAAGAATACCCAACAGCTGCGCCCCACAAAGATCCCTTTTGCTGTGTATCATTCCCCCAATGAGAAACTCCATACTCCCAGACAGGGGTCACATAGACACTAGATCCATCTACAGCTTGTAAAGCACCTTTGGATAGGACTAATAACAAAATGCTAGTAAAAATCTTTCTCATTTCAAAACCTCAGAGCTCTTTTTATGTGAAGACGATTCGCATAAATATATTCGTATCCTGTGTACACAACATACAATGCTGTCAAAGAAACGCTCCAAAGACTTAACGAACGAAGAGTTTCTATGCGTAATATTCCCAAAGAATAAGGGATCATCAAAAGTAAAATAAAAAAGGAAATCGCTGCCAAAATCACAGCTTTAATTTTTCCACTTTTTCGAGCAGCTAAGGTAAAGCCTCTTAAAGCGCAAATAGTTCGTAAAGTACTGATGATGCTATCTCGATAAAAAAATATCCCAACGAGCAAAACAGGTAGATGAACAACTCCTTGCGTGAACGAAAGAAGAACTGAAAAGCGAAAAATACTATCTGCCATTGGGTCTAAAATCTTACCCAACTCCGTAACTTTATTATACCTTCTAGCTAGAAAACCATCAAACAAATCTGAAAGTTCTGATAAAAGGGCTATAAAAATTAATATATAAGGAAGATATAGCAAAGGAATATCCATCTCCTGATAATAGAGATAGATTGCTATAAAAATAGGGCCAAAGAACACTCTGGATAAAGTTAAATATAAAGGGAGGTTCAATTTGTCTCTCCTCTTCGAAGACTTTTTGTGAATCTTACGATTTTGAAGAAATTAAATTCAACCCTTTTTCTTTTTTTAGAAACCTTTATAAATCAAAAGCGCTGCCCATACTAAGGCAGCGCTTTTGATTTATAAGCTCAGACTTACTCTTTTCGATCAAACTTTTTCACGAAGAATACCTAACGCAAGCATACCCCCTATTACGATCAAAGGTCGTATTACCTTACTCAATACTGATACAGTTTTATCCTTTAAAGATAAGGCAAGGGTCTCTTCTTGAAAGTCATCAAGATTTAAGGAAACACTCTGAGGAGAATCAGCTACCTTCGTTTCCAACGGTTTATGTTTCATAGACCCGTTAAGCTTTTTTCTAATCGAAAAGAGTGAATTTTTCAAATCAGATACCTTTCTGTTAAGTCGTTCTATCTCTTCTCCTCTACTACCACATATTGCTTTTGCGGAAATTAACTCAGATCGCACAGAACCTAACTCATTTTCAACAAGTGTTTTAGCTTCTAATGCTTCTTCAAAAACCCCTTGAAAATGCCTTAAGGAATTGTATGAAATTTCAATTTGTTCTTCTAACCCATCACAACAAAGATTCGACTCTTTGAGCTTGACTTTCAACTCACTGTTTTCACCTTTTAAAAGCTGTTGTGCTTTTTTAGAAACTCCTAAACACCCCTCTAGAAGATCCGTCTTAGATACTCCACTGGCACCTTTTTCTTCAGTCCAAGAAATCTCTGATGACACGTCCGTTTGACCAATAGAGCCTAGAGACACGGGACTTTCAAAGCCTTTATTACTTCCGTTAACATAAGAATTTATTCCTGTAGTCATATTATCAACCCTCATATAATAATATATATATTATATACTTAAATTAAATTAATTACTACTATATTGATAAAATTAAGACATGCTGTATTTTTAATATTACTAAGACGAACACTATCAAGTGCTTTCAAGAAAACTCCCAAACTATTACAAAAGAGCAAGTTGCGATGTGAGCCTATTAAACTATCGAACTAAGTCGTTATTTCTTAGAAGACTTCGATTCGTGCAAAGGATTTTTCACATCACTGGATATGCACTTCCTAAATTCTTCAACATCCCTCGTCATAGAAGCTTTGAAATCGTAATCCCAGCCATCACTTACATAACCTCCTTCATTCTTGGGATCCTCTGGGATAGTCACAACTAATTTCATATGATTTAGATAAATATGATCTTTAAAAACAAAATAGCCAATAATCACAGGATCTAATGCAGAACATGAAACATCAAAACCCCTTTTAGAGATCTGTTCTTGTAAATGAGCTACAGCAGAAGGGCTTAGAAACCTCCATCCTGGTATATATTTTCTTTTTCTTTCCTCATCCACACCTACATTAAAAGAGAACTCCCCTCTACACAAAAAAGCCTCTTGGACTTTATTTTTTATAATATCGTAGCTCTTTTTATCCTCTGGTGAAGCAAAAATAAAGCCTTTTGGTATACTTTCTTTAATCGGAGCAATTGACATAGAACCTTCTTTTGCTAAACTAAGCCGCTATTTCCTAAAAGACTTCAAGAATTCTTCAGCACGCCCATCTATCCGGCTTTTGATAGCAGAAGCTTTGAAATCGTAACCCCAGCCATCTCTTACATCACCTGATTCATCCTTAGCAACCTCTGGAATGCTTATACGTACTTTCACAAAGTTTAGATAAACGTGATCTTTAAAATAAGGATCACCCAAGTCAGCAATCAGAGGCTCTGGGGCGGAACATGAAACATTAAAACCTTTTTTGGAAATCTGTTTTTGTAAATAATCTAAAGCTGAAGGACTAAGAAAATTCTTTTCTCGCAAATAACGTGTAAGATTCCCTTCTTTCATATACTTTCTTTTCCCCTCTTCATCCACCCACACACAAAGAGTGAGGCTCGATATATCTCTAAAAAAAGCCTCTTGGACTTTAATTTTTGTAATAGCGTAGCTCTTTTTATCCTCTATTGAAGCAAAAATAAAGCCTTCTGGTATACTTCCTTTGATAGGTGCAATCGACATAGAAATTCCTTAACTATTCTACTAAAGCTAAAGGAGAAGATTTTTTTAAGGCTAACTGCCCACAAGCTGCTGCAATATCTTTACCTTTCGTATAGCGCCAGGTAACGACAACACCTTTTTCTTCTAGAGTCTGCCTAAAAAGATCGATAACCTCTTTTTCAGGCCTTTGAAGATGGAGTCCTTCTACAGGATTATAAGGAATCAGATTCACAGTACAAGGATCTCCCTTTACTAGAGCTGCGAGCTCTATAGCATGATCCACTTCATCATTGATCCCTGCTATTAGAGTATATTCATAGGTGATGTCTCTTTTTGTTGTTTCAGCGTATTTCCTCATAGCCTCTAAAACATCTTCGAGTGCATATTTTCTTGCGTAAGGAATGATTTTTTTTCTAACGTGTTGATTAGGGGCGTGAAGAGATAAGACCAAATTCACTTTAAGATCACTTTCTATCAATTTATAGATCCCTTCTACAACACCAACCGTAGAAACGGTGATCTTTCTTCCTGAAAAATCTAATCGCAAAGGATCACAAAACCACTGAATAGAAGCTACTACCTCGTCGTAGTTTTCTAAAGGCTCGCCCATCCCCATATATACGATATTAGATACTCTTTCCTCAAATACGTTATAAAGAAGCCATTTTTCTATTAAGTACACCTGCTCAAAGATTTCTGAGCGAGAAAGATTTCTTAATAAACCTTCTTTTCCTGATGCACAAAAAGCACATCTAGCAGGACACCCTACTTGAGAAGAAACACACACAGTTCTTCTTCCAGGAGCAAAAATCAAGACAGACTCGACAAGTTTTCCATCTTCTAATTTCCATAGAAATTTCACTGTCTGCTGATCTTTAGATTCTTGGATGCTCTCTAGCTCTAAAGACTGTAAGATAAAATGCTCAGCTAGTTTTTGCCTGAAACCTAAACTAATATTTGTCATTTGATCCCAACCAGGGACTAACTTATGATAGACCCACTCCCAGACTTGCTTAGCCCGAAAAGACTTTTCCCCATGACTTGAACACCAGCTTGTAAATTCTTCTAAAGACAATTGATGAAAATTTTGCATAAAATCCTACCTTTGTGGCAAATAGTATACTAAATAAAATCATTCCAATTAAGTAAAATTATTTTTACGCTTGAAAATCCAATATAGTTTTTAGATATGCCTCCCTAGTCTCAGCTGTATCTATCTGCATTACGGTTTTTTGATAATCTATTTTTTTATGATCAAGCTCCCAGTTCAGCCGCTTTTTATCAAATTCAAACTTGTCTTTATCCAATTTACATCTTTCTTTTTTCAGCTCTTTTTGACCCTCATCTAAGGCCTCTTTCTTTTGCCTCACATCATTGAAGCTCATAAAGCTCGCTATAAACATGCCTATGATTACATGGGAGGCTCCTTCAGCTAAGGGGTATTCTAATCCCTCTAATAAACAAGTCGTAATAAGAGCAACAGGAGGGAGCACATACTCCCTTTTTACCTTAGAAAGTCTAGAAGAAGGCCCTAAAGGTACGGAGCTCTTTTTTAAATACTCCATTTCTTGATTAGAAATTTCTTTAATAATGCCGTCAATCTCATTTTTTCGTGTCCCCTCTTCCTTCTTGAGATTTTTTAATATTTTTTTTCTTTGCAACTCCGTCATCCAAGTTAAATCACAGCACAACTTACTCACTAAATGCATTAGGACTCCTTTTTGCAAAGGAAAATACAAAAAAAATGAAAGAGATGCAACCAAAACAAAAAAAAACTACTTACCCATAAAAATAGAAAGTTCTGTATGCTTGTTTTTTCTATAGCCGCAACGGAGAAACTTATGCTTACTTTTCAACAAATCATCCAAACTCTAATGCATTTTTGGGAACAACAAGGATGCATCCTTCATCAAGGATATGACCTAGAAGTAGGAGCTGGAACATTCAACCCCACCACATTTCTTCGCTGCTTGGGTCCTGAACCTTATAATGCAGCCTATGTAGAGCCCTCAAGAAGACCCTCTGATGGACGCTATGGAGAAAATCCAAATAGATTGCAACTCTTCCATCAATTTCAAGTGATTATGAAACCATCTCCGGCAAATATTAAAGAACTCTATCTAGACTCTTTAAAAGCCCTTGGGTTAGACCTTACTTGCCATGACATCCGATTCGTGCACGATGACTGGGAATCGCCGACCCTTGGGGCCTGGGGTCTTGGATGGGAAGTTTGGATCGATGGGATGGAAATCACACAGTTCACCTATTTTCAAGCAATTGGTAGCGTACCTTTGAATCCTATTACAGCAGAAATCGCTTATGGAATCGAAAGACTTGCTATGTACATCCAAAATGTAGAAAATATTTTTGATGTCAAATGGAATGACACTTTAACATTTAAAGATATTGCTAAACAAAGTGAATGGGAATGGAGCTCTTACAACTTTAAAGAAGCCTCTTCTGAAATGTGGTTAAGACACTTTGATGACTATGAGAAAGAAGCCACCCTACTCGTTAGTAAATCTCTACCTATTCCAGCTTACGATTTTGTCTTAAAAGCCTCCCACGCCTTTAACCTCTTAGATGCAAGAGGAGTCATCTCTGTTACAGAAAGAACAGGCTATATAGCAAGGATTCGAGATCTAGCAAGACTTATTGCCGTTGGCTATCTTAAATCTAGAGAAGAAAAGGGATTCCCACTACTCATAGAAAAGATAGAAGCTAAAGAGAAAGAAGTAATAAAGTCTCCTCCTAGTCCTTTTTGTGCCTCTAAAAAAAGAGATTTCCTTTTAGAAATTGGATCTGAAGAACTACCCGCAACGTTCATCCCCATCGGCATGAAAGGGCTTGAACACTCTTTTACTCAGCTTCTAACTGGAGCTGGACTTGAGTTTGAAAAAATATCCACCTATGGCACTCCTCAAAGACTTGCTATTTATATCAAAGGACTTGCAGAAGGATCAAAAGAAACAAAAGAAGAGAGGAAAGGTCCTCCCCTCTTAACAGCCTTTGACTCTAACGGCAATCCAACTCCACAAGGAGCAGGTTTTTTTAAATCTCTAGGATACAAGGAGCTTCCCCATAAAGACACCTTAGCTCAAGATGGTTTTATCATTCGCAAAATAAAAGAAATTGATTATTTATTTTATACGTTTCATACGCCAGCTACTTCTACAGTAGAGCTTTTTAAAGAAGCCCTCCCTAAGTTAATTTTAGGATTAGATTTTCCTAAAAAAATGCGCTGGGGTGACTCTAAAATATCCTATGCAAGACCCCTTCATTGGATTGTGGCCCTTTTTGATAAAGAAACAATTTCTTTTTCTCTAGAGGAAATATATTCCGGAAACAAAACAAAAGGTCATGCACAGCTCTCTTCTCAATGGATCCCTCTTTTGTGCGCAGAAGAATACCTAACTACATTGAAAACGCATTTTGTTCTAGCCGATCCTAAAGAAAGAAAAGAAAGCATTCTCAGACAGTTACAGCAAGCTGAGCTATCCGCTCAAGGAAAAATTGTCGCCTTAGATAAAGTCCTTGATCAAGTTCTTTATCTAACCGAGTGGCCCCAAGTGATGCAAGGAAGCTTTAAAAAAGAGTTTCTATCAATCCCCTCTGAAGTGTTGATTTCTGAGATGGTTGAACACCAAAAATATTTCCCTTTGCAAGACATCTCAACAGGCTCCTTACAAAACCATTTTCTGATCACAGCAGATAATACCCCCTGTCCTATGATCCTCAAAGGAAATGAAAAAGTACTTTCTGCGAGATTGTCTGATGGCGTTTTTCTCTATGAACAAGATGTGAAAACACCTCTTGCCTCTTTTAATGAAAAGTTAAAATTAATGACATTTCAAAAAGATCTTGGCTCCATGTTTGATAAGATTCTACGAATTAAAAGTCATGCAATAATTCTTCAAAAAGAATTATCTCTTGGAGACTCCTCTTTAGTAGAAAGAGCCGCTTTTCTTTGTAAGGCAGATCTTGCGACCACTCTTGTTGCAGAATTTCCTGAGCTGCAAGGAACGATCGGAAAATATTATGCCTTAGAGCAAAATGAACCCAAAGAAGTTGCCTTAGCTATTGAAGAGCATTGGATGCCAACTTCTGAAGCTTCTCCTCTTCCCAAAACACCCTGTGGTCTTCTCTTAAGCCTTTCTGACAAGATCGATAATCTACTTGGGTATTTTAGCGTCGGATTAAAACCGTCATCTTCAAGCGACCCTTACGCCTTACGAAGACAAACCTTTGGATTGTTAAAAATACTCATTGAGGGTCAATACTCCGTTGATCTCAGAAAACTCTTAGAGCTTTGCTCTATTAGCTTTCCTAAAATCGATATAAAAGGTCCTCTTCTAGAAGAGATCTTAGGGTTCATTACCAACCGAGCTAAAAGTCTTTTTGAAGAATCTGGTTATAAAAAAGATGAAATAGAAGCCTCTTTACAAGGGAAATGTTCTGATCCTTTCCTTCAATTTTCTAAAGTTAAAGCTCTTCATTCCTTTAGAGCTACTAAAGAATTTTCTGGATTTTATGAAGTGTATAAAAGAGTTAAAGGTTTTCTAGGTTCTAAAACAGAAACTCTCTTAGACTCGAAATTACTGTCTCATCCTTCAGAAAAAGAGCTGTTCACAATATTTATTTCTATAAAAGAAAAAGTGAAGACAAGTCTTATAACTTTAGACTTTTTAGAAGCTTTTAAACATCTATCAGCTCTACAAGTACCTCTTTCTTCCTTTTTAGAACATATCAAGATCATGGATGATGATTTAGCTATTAGAAACTGTCGGGTAGCTTTAATCCTTGAAGTATTTACCCTATTTGAAGAACTTTTAGATTTTAGTAAAATACAGGAACTTTAAATCTATGATTCCTATTGTTGATTTACACTGTGATCTTCTAAGCTTTCTTGCAGAGAATTCTGCTCATACAGTAGAGCAGCCAGAATCAAATGCTTCTTATTCTCAAATGAAGCAAGGGAATGTAGTCTTACAAACCCTTGCTATTTTTACAGACAGCTCTCCAAGCTCTTTTTTAAGCGGTAAAAAACAGTTGGAATCTTTAAAAAAAATACTGTTAGAAAAGCCCAATCGCTATCAGCTATTTGATCCTTCTAAAAATCTTATAGACTCTAGTAACGTAATATCTGTTATCCCTGCTTTTGAAAATGCCTCTGGATTTTGTTCAGATGACACATCGATAGACGAGGCCCTTTCCTATTTAGAGTCCATATTAACCACCTTTGGGAGAATCTTATACATCAGCCTAACTTGGGATGGTGAGAATCGATTTGGCGGGGGAAACGGCACTAAATCAGGGCTAAAAGATGATGGTAAAATTGTGTTGCAATGGCTTCATGAGAAAAAAATTGCAATTGACTTAAGTCATACTTCTGATTTCTTGGCAGATGACATTCTTAACTATCTTGATAAAAAATCTCTTAAGATTCCCGTCATAGCCAGTCACTCCAATGTCAGGTCTATTACCAATAAAGAACGAAACTTACCTGACTTTCTGATCCAAGAAATCATTGCGAGAAAAGGAGTTATTGGGCTCAATTTCTTTGCCCCCTTCATAGGAAAAGAATCTAAAGATCTGGCAAAACATGTCGAGCATCTCCTTCTCTTAGCAGGAGAAGACCATCTCTGCTTTGGCGCTGATTTCTTTCCTGACCTCCTAGCGTCTTATGTACAAAAAAAATACCAATCTAATATCTGTTTTTTTCCAGAATTGAATAATTCTTCTTGTTACCCTACAGCCATTTTTCTATTACAAAAACAGTTAAATCTAAAAAATGATGTTCTTGAAAAAATAGCTCATAAAAATTTTGGACGTTATGCCTCAACTCATCTCTAACAAATCTATCTCAAGGTAAAAATGTTTAGACTAACAAACCCGAAATGGATCTCCAATTTTCCCGCAATCACAACCGTTGAATCCAACATAAGATCAGAAACAAAACCAAATCCGATTTCTCTAAAAAAACAGATAGAAAATTTATTAGCTCAGCAAGACACAGATTTTGACATGTCTTTAAAAGAAATAAAAAACACTGAAAAAAGTTTAGATCTTTGCCTTCAAAATTTTTGTACTCAGGCTGAATGCAAAGCACAGGTTGTTGCTAATCGTTTTTTAGATAAAGCCTCTTTAGCTAAAACGGAAAACGAAAAAAGAGCCTTAGAATTAAAGACAGATTTATTTCTTAGTGCAAAAGCTCCTGCTGTCAGATCTCCCCAAGAGCAATTAGAAATAGAAGTGAATAGCACAATAGATAACAAGGATCCAAATTTACATAAAATCTTAGAATTTTCTTCTAATTCACATTTTTCTGTTAAAGAAAAATTAACGTTTATACGAAGTAAAAAATACGAGCAGATTCCAGATGTTTATTATACCAAATCTGTTCAAGGCATTCCTAACGGAGGCAACACCTGTTTCATGAATGCTGGATTTCAACTAATTATGAATAATCCTTCTCTCCTTCAAGCCCTAGTTGAAACTTATAAAACATTAGCCGAAAATGAAGATATTGATGGCTTGAAGCGTTACGTCTACAAGAATTTTTTGACAGATATTACAAATTATCAAAATGGCCATGTAACCGAGCTTAACTTAAGCTATCTTAGAATTCTTTTTTCAGATCCTGAGACGCAGCAAGAAGGAACTTTTGGAGATGTAACAGAATTTATGGATGCCCTCTTACAACCGATAGATTCCACTAAATATCCCCATCTATTTTGTCAAATTGAGGAAGTAAAGCAGTTTGAACCGATTCTTAATCCTGATGACGAATTACAAGAAGATCTGCGCTATCGAAGTAGAGAATTTGAATCTTGTAAAGATATTCCTGGATGGGTCCAAAATAAGTACACGACACTCCCCCAAAACGGAACTATCTCTAAAATTGGAAAATTTTCCACTCTTATGATTCCAGTTCCTGAAAGCAAAAACTCAGTAACCGGGCAACACCTTTTAGATCATTACTTTTCAAAAAAACACCAACAAGAAGATGCCCCGGTCATCTACCAGCAAGAGGGCACACTTCAGAGCTTCTCTGTAGTTTCGAGTCAAAATATTTTAGACACTGCTCCTGAGCTCTTAAATATTAGCTTTAATCGTTTTCGAGAAGATGGCTCTAAAATAGAATCACAAGTCGATATGCCTAAAAAAATTACCATTCCGTTAAAATCTGGATTTCAAGAGTATGAGCTACAAAGTGTTGCCATTCATACAGAAGCCCACTACATAGCTCTTATAAAGAAAGATGCCAAATCTTTAATAGCAGATGACTCCTCTATCTATGAAGCTAATCCAAGACATATTGAACACGCCATGACGAAAGGCTATCTCTACGTTTATAAAAGATGTGAAACTACTTCAAACTCTGCTACAGAGCAAAAACCAAGTCCGTTAAAGTCCTGGTTGACTCGTCTTTTACAGTGATCTACTCATCCCGGAATCGTGATTTCTCAATTCCATGATGAAAAATACAGCCGAAAAATTCCTCATGGAATTCTGTTTTCGCTTTTCCATGATTTATGATAGAATAAAAGAAAAAGAGGGAAATCATGAAAGAAACGCCATTTTACGGGAGAGAGGACGAGCTTGAAAGATTACGCCTTTTGACTAAAAAGAAAACTTCCAGCCTCGTTGTAATCAAAGGAAGAAGAAGAATTGGAAAAAGTCGACTGATTTTAGAATTCAGCCAAGAAATTCCTTCTTTAATTTTCACAGGACTTCCCCCGACTAAAGAGACCACAGACCAAATGCAGCGCGATGATTTTATGAGACAAATGGAAAGGCTCCTTGGGCTCCGAGGATTGAAAGCAGAAGATTGGGGTGATCTTTTTTGGCATCTTGGCAAAGAAGTCTCAAATAAGCGAATACTTGTTGTCTTAGATGAAATCAATTGGATGGGATCTTTGGACCCCACTTTTCTAGGAAAGTTAAAATCAGCTTGGGACCTTTACTTTAAAAATAATCCTCAGCTTATTCTTACCCTAAGCGGATCCGTGTCAAGCTGGATTGATAAAAATATTTTAAGTAGCACCGGTTTTATGGGTCGCACTTCTCTTGAGCTTGTTTTAGAAGAACTTTCTTTACCCATCTGTAATATGTTTTGGAGAAAGAAAAAAATCTCTGCTTACGAAAAATTCAAAATCCTTTCTGTTACAGGAGGAGTGCCTCGTTATCTAGAAGAAATTGACCCCAACTTAACAGCTGAACAAAATATTCATAATTTAGCCTTTCGTAAAGGAGGATTGCTTGTAGAAGAGTTTGATCGAATCTTCTCTGATCTTTTTTCTAAAAGATCTCCTCTTTATAAGGAAATCGTATCCAGACTTGCTGAAGGAGATGCGACTCTAGATCAAATTAGCACTGCAATCCAATTAGAAAAAGGGGGAACTTTAAGTGATTATCTTAAGGATCTAGTAGAGATAGGATACGTAGCCCAAGACCACACTTGGAACCTTAAAAATAAAATACAATCTAATTTATGTAAGTTTCGTTTGAAAGATAATTACCTTCGTTTTTATCTAAAATATATCGAACCTCATCGTTCTCAAATCGAAAAGAACCGAAAGATACCTCTTCCTGGATGGTCTGCCATTATGGGGCTTTCCTTTGAAAATTTGGTGCTTAATAATTTCAACCAACTCTGTCCTCTTCTTGGAATAGCCCCCGAAAAAGTCCTCTATGACAATCCCTACTTTGAACGGGCAACAAAAATAAAAGCCGGATGTCAAATCGACTACCTAATTCAAGATAAATTCAACACCTTGTATCTTTGTGAAGTTAAGTTTTCTAAAGATCCCATTGGAGTAGATGTCATCGCTGAAGTAGAGGCGAAAATAGCTCACCTAAAAACACCTAAAGGGTTTTCTATTCGTCCTATTCTTATCCATGTCAATGGAGTAACTGACGCTTGTGAAGAAAGTGATTTTTTTGCAAAAATCATAGCTTTTGATCAACTCTTAGAAGATTAAATTAAATATTTTTCATAAAAAAACCTTGAAAGAAACGCTATTTTATGAACATCAGAGAACCTTCTAACCGTAGGATTCAAATCGTCCAAAGCTTAATTCACCTTAAATAAAAAATTGTTTTTATTTACTTAAAAATAATTAAATCTTATCATAGATCTAATTTTTTAAATTAAAATAAAATGATCTGTTTTCGCTGTTTACAAAATTTAATATGCCCTTGTTTTCCTCAGGAAGACGAAAAACGACTTGAACAAGCCGTCAAAATTTCACGGGAACAAAATCCCCGTTTTCATATTCAAGAAATCCCTCCCTTAGATCCGATATGCAAAAAAACACGAACTATTCTTAGTAAGTGGGAGAACCTAGCCGACGACAAAAAAGATCAAGCCACGAATCCAACGGCCCAAGACCGTTTTTACGATTCCTCTGTAATTTCTCATAGAATCTCGGGACGTCTTGATCTCAAGCTACCTACGGATAGAGTATTCCTATGCATCGATGATGAAAATGTTATGCAATCCATAGCCATCGTTGAAAATGACGGTCCAGGGCTATTCATAAGTGACGGCCGTAGCTTATCTATAAAATATCTGGCGAGTCACCCAAATAACATTCGCCATTCAGTTAATTCGAAGGAAAAAAGCCGAGTACCGGGAGCTGGAACCGCTCTTGTCCACCATATATTTCAAACATGTATTAAAGAAGGGAAAGATGGTGTCCTATTACAGCCGATCGATTCCTCCACCGGATTTTATCAAAAACTCGGATTCTATAACGGATGGATTCATATGTCGATCTCATCCGAAGAAATTCGACTTTTATCGGAAAATACTAAATAGAATTCTATTTTTGCTTTTCTATGATTTGTGAAAAAAATAACAAAAATCAGCTGACTTTAAAATACAACAAAGGGAGCTTAGGCCCCCTTTGTTTTTTTCTTAAACAACTTTTCTTACTAATTTCCTTTCTTGGATATAGAGGAAAGCAAAACCTATTCCCCCTAAACAAAGACCTATAGGAATTACACTTACGCCCCAACTTAAAGCAGCAGCAGAACTAGGTCCTCCAAAACAGTGAACAACCCCACCTATAACGCTGTGAAAAACATAACCAAAAATCATAATGATCATATTGGCACATGCTGTTGTAAGACCTGCAACTTCCTCTTTCACATAGGTAGAAGCCTTATAAATCGCCAAGATTTGATAGGCTGAACACACCCCAATAAGGACAAAAACACTGCTAAAAACAAGTGAACTTGAGAAATTGAAAAACAAAACAGCAAAACAACCTATCATTAGGGTAGCTGCTATAATAATCGTCTTTAAATAATCCCCAATTTTTTCAGCCACAAAACTTAGCAAGGGAGCTCCAAAGCACATGCCCACAAAAATCATCGAAGGCAAACTATTAGCTAAGCTACTTTCTAGTCCATGCACTTGCTGTAAAAAGATACTGCCCCATACATCGGCAAATCCTTCAATAGAGCCAACCATCAAACCAGCGCACAAACAGGTTCCTATGACTTTTCTATTTTTAAAAACAGTCATAATGTCAGTAAAAACTGTACTTTTTGAAGTGGTTTTTATATCAGGAACTATTAAATACGTAATCAAAGCTAGAGCAACTCCAACAGCAGCAAATATCTCAATTACGGCTTCATACCCAAAAGTCGTGCACATATAACTTACGGGTCCACCGCCATAAATAGCTCCTATTAAACCTATAGTAACAGAAAAACTAAGCATCCGAGGAAATCGCTTTTCACTAAAGGTCATCCGAACAATTTTAAAAATCCCTAAAATAGCAGCCGAGGATCCTAATCCAATCAAAAATCTTCCTATGATAGGAAAAATCCAATGATCAGTAAAAATAATAGTTAACGATCCTAAAACTGTTAAAAGAATAGATCCACTCATAATCTTTTTAGGACCTTGACGATCTAACATAATACCCATAGGTATATGCATAAGAGAATAACTGATATAGTAAATCCCTGAAAACTGACCAAATGTCGCAGCATCCATACCAAACTTGTCCATAATATCATGTAACATGATATTGGGCATGACGCGCAAAATATATTGATAAGCGTAAAACACAGAGGCAACAATCCATACCATCCATGCAATTTTACGCGACTTTAAAGCAAACGAAGTCATAAAAATCTATTCCTAAATAAAAATATTTTTTAACTAAGACTAATAATAAAAAAAATGTAGAAATGAGGGTATATTAATGTGCCTGCCGGCACAGGAGGACTAGATCAAGAATAAGATAAGAAGAAAATCTTTTTTTCATAAGACACAAGTGTACCCTGTCTTTAAAAAAGCCACAAGAAAAAAATATCTAACATGGGATTTATTTCTTTTAAAAAATTTCACATTGATTATAAATTTAGTTATTGATAAAAAATGTAGAAATTTCTTTTATTAAATAAATTTAAATCACTATAAGGACCAATATGCTCAAAAAAATTACCCTTCTTACCCTAGGGGGACTCTTTCCTTTATTTACTTATGCAGCTGAACTAAATAATCAAAACTCTTCGACAGAAGCTACCCCCCCCCCTCTTCTTTTTCAACTG